>CAZMSS010000128.1:0-8374 GCA_964568965.1 uncultured Verrucomicrobiota bacterium
CAGCCTACAGCCTAAACCGCTACAGCCTTGGCGTCCCTGTGGGACGCCAGTGAAGGCAAATCAAGATGGTATCGCGCAGAGACGCGGAGAATGACAGAACAGGCTTGTTAGAAGCACCACCACTCTGCGCCTCGGTTTCTCTGCGGGAGAATTCCATATCCCAAATGATTCTGTCGTGGTTCGCCTAAGCAATCCCCTTTTCGCGCCTTTGGCGTATTTCGTAGTTAAATCTTCTTCTTTATCCGTGCCATCAGTGTAATCCATGGTTAGCACCTCCGCCTCCCTTCCCGCCACATCCCCACTCCTGATTATCCGTCTTAATCCGCTTGACTCACGGCTCCTGTCTTCTATATAATAGCGCTAATAAGAACGCCTAGTCTTTATCAGACAACATATTGTGTGCTTTATATGAATCTTCCTTTGCCGATACCAGTGGACAGAGCGCTCAAGAAACTTGGGGTGGATTTATCATTGGCGCGACGTCGTCGTAACCTGACCCAGGACATGTTGGCTGAACGGCTTGGCACCTCTGTCATGACGGTCCGTCGAATGGAGACTGGGCATCCCGGCACCGCCCTCCAATACCTGGTACGCGCCCTGCAAGTGTTTGGGGAGTTGGATAAATTCAATGAATTGTTGGACTCTGCGCAAGATACCGTAGGTCTCATTCTGATGAATGAGAGGGTCCCGATGCGGGTTCGCAAACCCAAGCAGGGTAAAGGGGTCTTGTGATGGTTGCCATCAAAAACACGAGGAATGCACAGAAGATTCAACTAGATGTTTGCATCGGCAAGGAAGGGTTACCGATAGGAGAACTCGCTTATGTTAAAGACGGTGCCCGCGAGTACTCGGTATTTGCCTACAACCAGGACTGGCTGCGTCATCCGGCCCATTTCACCGTCTCTCCTGATCTGGCCCTCATGCCTGGTCACCAGGTGCGTAAGCCACCGACCAAGGATGATCCGCGATTCTTTCTGGCGCTTGCCGACACAGAGCCTGACGCCTGGGGGCGGCGAGTCATTGCCCGGGCACACGCAAAAGAGCGCAAAAAAGACCCGACACTCAAGGCGTTGACAGAGTTGGACTACTTGTGCGCCGTGGATGATTTTAGTCGCATCGGCGCTTTGCGTTTGTGCAATGATAAGGGCGATTTTTTGCGCACGGTTGAGCAAGGCGTGCGTGCTACAGCGCCCTTGTTGGAACTTGAACACATATTCAAGGCCAGTCGTGCCGTGGAACGCAGCCAGGAATCAGCGCAGGACCTGCACTACCTTTTAGGAAAGGGCACCTCGCTGGGCGGGATGCGCCCCAAATGCACGGTCCTGGATGATGACGGAACACTCGCCTTGGGTAAGTTTCCAAGTGTAAAAGACGAGCGCAGCATTACTCGTGGAGAAGTGCTCGCGCTCCGCCTTGCCCGCCTGGCGGGTATCGAGACCTCGAACGCGCGTATCTTGATAGTTAATGATACCCCGATAGCGGTGATCACTCGGTTCGACCGAACCCATGAGCATGGCCGGATTGCTTATCTGTCTGCGGCCTCACTCTTGCAGGTAGGCCGCAATGAAGAGCACGCTTACACCGAGGTGGTCGATGCCATGAAAAGGGTTTGTGTCGAGGCGAAAGCGGATGCCCAACAATTGTGGCGACGACTGGCATTCAACCACCTCATCACAAACGTCGACGACCATTTGCAAAATCTGGGCTTCCTGTACGTTGGCAACGGGCTGTGGCGTTTGGCTCCCGCCTTTGACCTCAACCCGTTTCCAGACAAGGACCGTGAGTCAAAAACCTGGCTCAGCGAAGATACCGGCCCCATCACGACCATTGAGACCTTGCTGGAAAAGGCCAGTTACTTCCACTTGTCGGAGCCCGAGGCCATCGCTGTCTTGGGAGAGGTCTATGCTGTTGTTACCAAGTGGCGCTCTTTAGCGATGAGCGTTGAAGTGGGACTAACTGCGGCTGAAGTCGAGGAATTTGCGCCTGCATTCGAGCATTCAGAGATGGGGAGAGTCAAATCCCTAATACGTGATCGTTGAGGGGTGCCATCATTATATTCCCCCTTCCCGTAGCCGGTTCAGTCATTCTTCATGCTCTGCGTCTCCGCGCGTATTCCGGCCTAAATCGGCCATTCGAAATCGAAAAGTTCATTTACACCCAACACCGCCTCGTTAAATGATGAGTTTCTTTGCGCTCTTTGCGTTCTTTCGCGGTGAATAATTCTTGGATTGTAGCCGCCTGCCTGCGGCAGGTGGCAGTGCCTGTCACGAACCTGACTCCGCAACCGGCACACAACAGGCACGCCACCGCGCGCAGCGCGGCAGCTACAGGAAAACTCCAGGTCTTCCAGCTCTGCCTGGGCATTCTGGCGGCCTATGGGCTGGACGAGATGTTGAGGAGCCGGTTTAGCTGCGGATTGCGCGGATCGGGGAACACTGCTCGCGCTGAGACGCGGAGAATGACAGAGCCGACTTGTTATACTGCTTCAGCCTCAGCATCACTACAGGCCACCAAACGTTCCCCTTTTCGCGTCTTTGGTGTGTTTCGTAGTCAAATCTTCTTCTTGTCCGTCTTAATCCGCGAGGCCCGGGAGAATTGTTAACACACTTTTGCCGGCACGGGGGGCTGTCGCAGACGCTTGACGGTCCACGGCAGGCCGTACTTCGGCAGCAGCTCCATGAAAGGCACGGGGTCCAGCTCTTCCGTGTTAAAAACCCCGGGCTGCCGCCAGACGCCGGTGACAACCAGGCGCGCGCCAATCATGATGGGAACGCCAGTGGTGTATGAAATAGCCTGAGCTTTGACCTCGCGGTAGCAGGCGGCGTGATCGCAAACGTTGTAGATGTAAATCGTACCCGGCCTGCCGTTTTTCGTGCCCTGTATGATGCAGCCGATATTGGTTTTACCGGTGTATTTACGGCCCAGCGAGGATGGCTCGGGCAACACGGCTTTGAGAAATTTCAGCGGGACAATCTCGCGGCCTTCAAAGATAACCGGATCAATCCGCGTCATGCCGACGTTCTGCAGCACACGCAGGTGGGTCAGGTACTGCTCCCCGAAGGTCATCCAGAAACGGATGCGTTTCAGGCCGGGCAGATGCCGCACCAGCGACTCAAGCTCCTCGTGGTACATCAGATACATTTCGCGGCTGCCGATTTCAGGAAAATCAAAAGGCCGGTGAACAGAGAGGGGATCGGTTTCAATCCAGCGGCCACCCTCCCAGTATTTTCCGCGCTGGGTGATCTCGCGGATGTTGATCTCCGGGTTGAAGTTGGTGGCGAACGGGTGGCCATGGCTGCCAGCGTTGCAGTCCAGAATATCCACGGCTTCAATGGTGTCGAAATATTTCTTGAGCGCGTAGGCGCAAAAAATGTTGGAGACGCCCGGATCGAAGCCGCAGCCGAGCAGCGCCATGCGCCCGGCCTTGCGGAAACGGTCGCGGTAGGCCCACTGCCACTTGTATTCGAACTTGGCCTTGTCGGGCGGTTCGTAGTTGGCGGAGTCCAGGTAGTCCACCCCCGCCGTCAGGCAGGCGTCCATCAGCGCCAGGTCCTGATAGGGCAGGGCCACGTTGATCAGAAGGTCGGGCTTGAACGACCGGATCAGCGCGACCGTCTCGGCCGGCTTGTCGGCGTCCACCCGCGCGGTCCGGATCGGACGCTTGATCTGGCGGGCGATGGCGTCGCACTTGGCCAGCGTGCGGCTGGCCAGGCAGATCTCGGTGAAGACGTCCCGGGCCTGCGCGCATTTGTGGGCCACGACGCCGCCGACGCCGCCGGCGCCGATGATCAGTACTCGACTCATGGGAAACTCTCCTTGGTTGGTCCGTTTATTTCTTGAACAGATCGGAATGGGTTCCCATCCGCTCGAAAATCACTCGCTGGCTTTCGATTTTGTAAATGAGAAGCCAGTCCGACTCAATATGACAGTCTCTGCGTCCCGTGTAGTTCCCGACAAGCCGATGGTCGCGGTGCATGGAGTCTAGAGGCAAGCCGTCCAACAGGGTGCGAGCGATAATCTTGAACTTGTCGATGTTCTTGCCTCGGCGAACGGCCAGTTTCAGGTCGCGCTCGAACTGCCGCGCATAGACGGGCGTGTACATCAGATGCCCAGTTTATGGAACAGGTCGTCAGCGTCCTTGCACAAAACAAGGTCGCGACCCGCATCGGTGGCGTCGAATGTCCGCTTCGTTGTCGCAGTTGGAATTGCAACGTCGAAGGGCAAGCCATCGCGCAGTTGAACCTGTCTGTAGAAGATTGTAATAGCCTGTGTCGAGTTCAGTCCCAGCCTGTGAAATACACTTTCGGCGTGGTCCTTCAACCCCGGCTCCAATCGTGCTCGAACGGTTGCCGTCTTACTCATGATCCGCCTCATTTCCTTGCCCGCTCACTGTAGCGCATTTGGGCCGCGCCAGCGAGGATAATTTCCCCGTGGTTCCCGCGGGTCAGCCTTGTGCGACGGCCTCTGCTTACCGCGGCGGCCAGTTCCAGGGGGGCGCGTCGAGTACCCGCAGGCCGTCCACCTGTGTCTCGCCCAGTTCTTTGACCAGCCGGATGGCGTGTGTTCCTCTCACATCTCCGAACGCCCCGATCAGCGGCGCCGAGTGCGAAACGACCAGCACCTGCGCGCGGCATGACGCCTGGACAACCAGCCGCGCCAGCGCCGGAAGCAGGTCGGGATGCAGGCTGGTTTCCGGCTCGTTCAGCACGAGCAGGGCTGGCGGCCGCGGCGTGAGCAGCGCGGCGATCCAGAGCAGATAGCGGAGTGTTCCGTCAGAAAGTTCGGCCCCTTTCAAACCGCGCAACAGGCCGTGCTGGCGCATCTCGACCTCGAAGCGTCCGTCCAGGTTCAGAATCGAGACGGACGAGCCCGGAAAGGCGTCGGTCACGGCGGCGTCCAGAGCCGCCGCGTCGCCGATCTCGCGGATGGTCTGCAGGGCCGCCGCCAGATCCGCGCCGTCATGCCCCAGCACGGGAGTGTGCGTGCCCACCTGGGGGGCGCGCGCGGGAGATTCGGTGTCGGTCCGGAAATGGTCGTAGAACCGCCAGGAGCGGATCTGCTCGCGCAGCACCAGCATTTCCGGCGCCTGTTGCGGGTCGGCGAAACGCGCCAGCATGCTGTCGAAGGAAGGCAGCGCGACGGGCACTTCCGTCCACACCCCCTGGTCATTCCGCATCCGCAGCGCGGGCCCGCGCCGGTCCACCAGCAGCGAGGCGGGACGGAAAATGGGGCCGTTCCAAATGCATTCGCGTTTGATCATCGGATCGAGCGAAAAAGCCGAGGGTGGATGCGGGCTTGGCAGTCCCAGGTCAATGGCATAACCGAAATCGGATTCGGCGAAGCCGAGCCGGAGGCCGATCGGCTCCTTGCGAACGGTGCCTTCGACCGGGTATTCGCCGCGCCGGACCGCGCGGCCGAACGATTCCGGGCCGGCCCACAGGGTGGAGGGAAGCCCGCCTTCCCGGGCCAGCGACGCAATCAAGCCGCCCTGGGCCGTCTCGGCCAGCAAGCGGAGCGCGCGATACACGTTCGACTTCCCGCTGCCGTTGGCCCCGGTGATCAGGTTCAGCTCCCGCAACGGCACCACCAGGCGGCGCAGCGAGCGATAATTGGCCACAGCCAGTGTCTGAATCATTGGAGCAGCGTATCCTGAGGGCGTTTGCTCGCGTCAGCTGACTGACGCGGTATCCGGAACGTACGGTAGAAGCCAATCGTCCAACAGCAAGCACAACAGCAGGACCTGCGTGCCGGTCATGAGCAGCGCGTTGACGTAATTGGGCGCCCAGACGTTGGCCATTCCGTCGGCGCCAAAATGAATGGCAATCCGAGCCGGCAACACGGCGAGCGAGATCAGCGTCACCACCACGTTGGCAGCGAATGCCAATAGGGACAAGATGCGCATCCGATTACCTTTTCCCTATCGAATTTCAAGGATCGTCGAGATGGCTCTGTTGATGACAGCCAGATCGTTAGGCGTCATGGCCTCAAGTTTCGACTTGAGACGGTGCTTGGCTACGGCCCGGATTTGGTCGATCACGGCGACTGCCGGTTGACCCTGGCAGGTGACGGGGACGGTGATCGGAGGGTGCGGTTTGGCGGCTGTGGACAGGGGAATTACGACGACCGTCCGGCGAAGCTGGTTTAGCGTTTCGTGCGTCAGCACGACGCAAGGCCTGGTTTTCCTGATCTCGGCCCCCTGCGTCGGATCGAGAGACACCCACCAGACATCCCCTCGATCAATGTGAGGTTCACTCATTCGACCACCCCGTCTTCAAACAACTGCCAATCGTCAATCTCTCGTTCGAGGGCCTTGTCTCGATTGGCCGCTCGGCAGGCCGCAGCCAGCGAGTCCTCGTGCTCCGACAAGACATCCTCCAGCAGGTGGGTAACGAGTCGAGACCGCTGCCGGGGTGGTATTGCCACTTGGAACCGGCGAGCGACCGCATCAGGTATGGATAGTGTCATTCTCATGGCACTACATTACGCTTTATGACTTATGACCGTCAATCATTTCTTCCGGCTGAGCACTCGCGTGCCAGTTGCACCCAGCGCGGCAGGCGCGCGGGTTGCTCGTGCAGGGTATGCACATCTTTCATGATCAGTTCCACACGGCAGCCGCGCGCGGTGTCGAGCGTGCGCCGCAGGCCGGCGCGGATGGCGTCTTCGTCGAAGACGGCGGTGCTGATCTGGGCCGGGTTGGGTTTGCGCGAGTAGACGATGCGCGTGCCGCACAGTGCCGCCATGCGCGCCTCGTCGGCCCAGGGCGAGACGCTGATCCGCGCCAGGTTGGGCAGCCGCTGCAGGATCTGCATGCGATTGTTGACCGGCTCGCAACAGCCGTAGTAGCAGCGTCCGAAACGGCTGACCAGGTCGAGCTGGTAGGGGAAGATGAATTCCTCGAACTGGTCGGGACCGACGCCGACGGTTTCCTGCGATTCGCAGAGCACCCAGAGGTCCTTGGTCCGGACCGGCTGCCCGGGCCGCCAATCCGCCGCCGGGAGCGCGCGGGAATAGCCCATCGAACCCGAACCGATGTAGTCGTTCTCGTTGTTGAGACTGTAGAGCCCCTCGCGCTCCAGCCACTGCATGAAGGCCAGGTGGTCGTCGCGCAGGAAGGCCATCAGCCGGTGCAACCCGGCCGGGTTGTCGAACATGTAGAGCATCAACTGTTCGAGACCGATCAGGTCGATGGCGACAATCGTCAGGCCCATGGTCCAGTAATACCCGCAGCGAAAGCGCACGGGCAGCAGATCGCCGAAGAGATCTTCCAGCCGCGTTTTTTCGGCCAGCACGCCTGCGCGATGTACCGTGAATGTGCGCGGGTGGAGTTTGTCGAAGTCGCGGTCCAGGTCGGTGATTGGCGGGTCCCAGCGCCGTGCGCCCAGATAGGCGGCGTTGTCGCCATTATGGACCACCGCCTGCACACCGTAGTCGCTGGTTTTAACCCCCCACGAGAAATCGAACCAGGGCTCGATGACGTGATCGTCCCTCAACACGTTGAACAAGTAGTCGTCGCGCAGGAAGCTCCGCTCGACAGCGCGCGCCCAGGGGTCCGTGCACTCCAGGAGCGTGTCGGGCAGCGGGCGGGCGGCGTCGCCCACGCCCTCGAACTCGGCCAGGATCATGGTCCGTCCGCCGGACCCCGCGTCGTGTTTCAGCCAGGCGGCGCGCCGTTCGGCATTGACGGGATCGTGCGCCAGATCCACGCGCCGTGCCGCCCGCCGCCGCAGGATTTCCCGGTCATGCGGGGGTAGTGTTTCGTTCATGGGCGCCACTCAATATGTGCCGAGTTCCAGTCCCCGTTTCACAAAGTACCGGTAGGTGTCGTAGTTGACCGTCGCAGGGATCGAGTGGTCGCTGTGCAGCACATATCCGTAATGGCCCTTGACGATCGGGATCTTGGCCTGCAGTTCCGCTTCCACCGTGCGCAGGTCGTTCGAGTACAGCGCCCGCACGTCCATGCCGCCGATCAGCGAGAGGCGCTCGCCGAAGTTGCGGTAAATGCGCGTCAGGTCCATGCCGGCTTTAACCTCGATCACCTGCAGCGCGTCAATGCCGGCCTCGATCATGCCGGGCAGGAGCGGTTCGACGAAACCGCAGGAATGCATCACAACCGGGAGTTTGTGCGCATGGGCGAAGTCGCAGGTGCGGCGGTGGGCGGGCTGGATCAACTCCCGGTACATCGCGGGCGACATGAAGGGCCGCTCCTTGAATCCCATGTCCTCGTAGAACCAGATGCCGTCCGGCCAGCCTTCCTCGGCGAAAAGGATTTCCTGAAGCTGGATCGTGAGCCGCGCGAAAGTGTCCACCATGTCGCGGATCCAGTCGGGATCCTCGGCCATGCCCATCAGCATATACTCATGGCCACAGACGG
>CAZMSS010000129.1:0-8360 GCA_964568965.1 uncultured Verrucomicrobiota bacterium
GTATAAGAGACAGGAACATTCTCGGGTACAAGAACTACCCGGACGATGTCGTGGAACGCTTCATTGCGCTGGCGATCGAGAATGGCGTGGATATCTTCCGTATTTTCGATGCCTTGAACGACACCCGTAACCTTGAGATGGCGATCAAGTGCGTCAAGAAGTACGGCGGCCATGCACAGGGCACCATCAGCTACACCGTCAGCCCGGTGCATACGGTGAACGAATATGTCCGCGTTGCCAAGGAGCAGATCGCCATGGGCATCGACTCCCTGTGTATCAAGGATATGGCTGGCATCCTGTCGCCCATAGCGGCCGAACGCCTGGTCTCCGCCCTGGTCCGGGAAACCAAGATCCCGATCCAGGTGCACTCGCACGCCACCAGCGGCATGGCCTCCGCCACCTATGTGGAAGCCGTCCGCGCCGGCGCCGGCGCCATCGACTGCGCGATCTCGCCCATGGCCGGGTTCTCCTCCCAGCCACCGGTGGAGACCATGCTGGCCATTTTCTCGGAAACCCACTACCACGCCAATCTCGACCAGGAAGCGCTCCGGCAGGTGTGCAAGTTCTTCCTCGACCTGTCCCCCTCCCGGCAGCTCAATGCCCACCAGGCGGATAACATCATTGACCCGGAAGTGCTGCTGCACCACATCCCGGGCGGCATGATCTCGAACCTGCGCGGCCAGCTCGCCCAGCAGGGTGCCCTGGACAAGATCGACCAGGTATTCGAGGAACTGCCGCGGGTCCGCGAGGACCTCGGGTTCCCTCCCCTCGTCACCCCGACCAGCCAGATCATCGGTATTCAGGCGGTCATGAACGTCATCTCCGGCGACCGCTATTCCCTCGTGTCGCAGGAAGTCAAGGACTACGCCCTAGGCCTCTACGGCCGCTCACCGGCCCCGATGGACAAGGCGGTCATGAAGAAGATCCTGGGCTCCGAAAAGCCCATCAGCGGCCGCCCCGCGGATCTCCTCAAGCCGATGCTGCCCGATGCCACCGAGGGCGTGGATCCCAAGCTGATCAAGAAGGAGGAGGACATCATCTCCTACTGCCTCTTCCCGGAGGTCGCCATGGACTACTTCAAGTGGCGCGCCCTTCCCGCCGACCAGCGTCCTCCGATCCCTGCGGATGTGGAGCTGAAGAAGCAGGCGGATGCGAACAAGCCCGTGGAAGTCGCGGCCAAGTCGGCCACCCCGTTCCTGTCGCAGACCGACTATGACTCCATCAGCCAGCTGGTCGACAAGATCAGCGCGCTGAATTTCTCTCAGATCACCATCCAGCATGCGGGAAGCACGATCAGTATTAACGGCGCAGGCGTCACATCGGGACCCCTGGTGGCCGCTCCGGCTGTTTCGTCAGCCGCGGCCGCTCCGGTCGCGGGTTCAGCCCAACCGGCTCCCGCCGCCAAGCCCGCGGCACCCGCCCCGGCGGCGGCACCCACGGGACCCAGCATCAATGCACCCCTGAACGGAACTTTCTACCGGTCGCCCGGCCCGGGTAAGCCGGAGTTCTGCAAGGAAGGCGATGAAGTCGCCGAGGGCGCCACGGTCTGCATCGTTGAGGCCATGAAGCTGTTCAACCCGATCAAGGCCCCCTACCGCTGCAAGATCGTGAAGATGAACGTCACCCACGGCACCCCGGTCAAGAAGGACGAGCCGATGGTCAGCATCCAGAAACTGTAGGCAGCCCGCTGCACGACATGAGTACCGGACCCTTTGAAATTGGCGCCGACGGCGTGGATGTCGAGCGGATCAACGCTGACATCCGCGACACGGTGGCGGCCAAGATGAAGTCCGGTGCTTATGCCGGGGCCCAACTGGCCCGGGCGGAGCGCTTCAACCTGATGAACCTCAAGAAGGACGAGAACTTCTTCGAGTTTTACATGGAGAGCCTCCGGGAAGCCGTGTATGTGGATATCAACGACTTCGAGATCCGGGAGCGCAGGGCGGGATTGGCTCCCCTGCTGGTCCGCTTCAAGAAAACACTCTGGAGCCTGTTGAAGTTCTACACCTACCGGCTCTGGTCACAACAGAACCAGGTCAATGGACTCCTGCTCTCAGCCACCGAGGAAGTTGACCGGAAATACCGCGACAAGATCAAGACCCTCGAAGAACGCATCGCCAAGCTGGAGTCCAGGCTCCCCCCCGCCTGATGGCATCCCCTCACCGCATAGCTTTTGTCTCACCCCGGTTTTCCGAGGGCCCCACCATCGGCGGGGCGGAAACACTGCTCAGGAAACTGGCTGAACGGCTCGTTGCCGCCGGCTGGCAGGTTGACTTCCTGACCACCTGCGCGCGAAATCATTTTACCTGGGAAAATGAAATTGATCCCGGCGAAAAGGTTATCGCCGGGATCACCGTCCGCTATTTTCCCGTGGATTCCGGCCGTGACCTCGGCGCTTTTATCGACGTCCAGAACCGTATCAGCCGCTCAGTGGAAGTCTCCCGCGACGAGGAACTGACCTGGCATCGCAACAATGTTAACAGCACGGCGCTCTACGATTACCTTCGGGCTGAGGGACACCGGTATGAAAAGATTGTCATGGGCCCCTACCTCTTTGCCCTCATCTATTTCGCCAGCCAGATCCACCCGGAACGGACCCTGCTTCTACCCTGTCTGCACAATGAATGTTTTGCCTACCTGAAGACCATCCGGGAGATGTTCCTGAACGTCTCGGGCTGGTTGTTCAACACCGAACCGGAGCGCGACCTGGCCGCACAGTTATACGGTCTGGATCTATCGCGGTCCGAGGTCGTGGGCATGGGCATTGACGGCTTTCAGGCAGATCCCGATCACTTCCGGCGCAGTCATGGCCTGACAGCCCCTTATATCATCTACTCAGGCCGGCGTGAGCCGATGAAGGGGACCCCGCTGTTGCTGGACTATCTCGACATGTTCAGGGAACGGACAGGCAGGGACATCAAGCTCGTGCTGACCGGCAGTGGCCCCTATGATCCTCCCACCCGGCTGGCGCCCCATATCATCGATCTGGGGTTTGTCACCGAACAGGAAAAACATGATGCCATGGCCGGGGCGGTCGCCTTCTGCCACCCGTCCGTCAACGAGAGTTTCAGCATTGTCATTCTGGAGTCGTGGTTGGCGGAAACGCCCGTGCTGGTTCATGCCGCCGGGGATGTCATGCCCTCCCACTGCCGGAAGTCCAACGGGGGACTGTGGTTCCGTAACTATCCTGAATTCGAGGAGGGCCTGTCCCTCCTGCTGGAATACCCTGCCGTGCGCAAGGCCATGGGGAAGTCAGGGCAACGTTATGTCCAGACAGAATACGCGTGGGTATCGGTGGAGAGCAGGTTGCTCAAGGCTCTGCTAAAGGTCTATCCTGGCCGCCATCAATAACGGGCATCACACTGTTCGTGGAATCTGACCGCACCTCGTGGCAACCGTTGCACGTGGCACCCATAGGCTCGAAGTCATGCGGTTTAACAGGCAGCACCCCCTTCACCGGGATCAACACGCCCTGGGAATTTGCACCCCAAAAAGGCACCACCGCGAGTGCCGCCTGTAACACAATGACCTTGAACCCGTTCATGTCTATTTTTTCGGGGTTTCGGTCGCACTCGACAGCACTTCCTGGATGCGCAAAAGGGATCTCTGGATGGATTCAACCTCCCGCTGGATCACCTCGAAGCGGATCGCATTCTCGGTCCGGATGGACTCCAGCCCGTCACGCCGGAGCGTCATGTCCTTGAGTTCGGTCTCGAGCTCCATAAGCCGGTTCTGGGAGGAGGAAATCACTTCCCTCATGTGGATAATACGAACCGCCTTGTCTTCATCTGAGCTGTCGATGTCGGATACTTCCATGTTCTCCGGGACAGGTACGGCAATCTTATTGCCGCAATCAGGGCACGCTATGGTCAATCCTGCACCCCGACAGTCTATCGCCAGGCTCTTCTCGCAGAAAGGGCAGTTGAATACGATGTCGGAATCGCGGATTTCGCTGGGGTCGCTTGTATCCTTTGACATAACGTGATCTCCTTCCAATTCGAAAATTACCACACAGGCTTGCCTGAATCTACACTTTAATCAGCACGGTTTGAGACCATGCGCCGCCCCGTCAACCCTCCCCCGCAGCCAGATTCAACGTTGCATCCAGCTGCGCCGAAAGCGTCTCATAACTATAGGGTTTCTGCAGGAATCCGACCACTTTCCAATCAACGAACCGGGCCGAGACATCCTCCTGGGTATAGCCGCTGCAAATGATCACCTTGACCTTCGGATCCAGTTTCCGGAGTTCCGCCACCGCCTCATGGCCGTCATACTCCGGCATGGTCAGGTCCATGAGGACACAGCGGATCTCGGCCTGGTGTTCCCGGAACTTCGTGATGGCATCCAGTCCATCCGATGCCACAAGAGCCTTGAACCCCATCCGCTCGATGAATTTCCGTCCCAGGGACCGGACAGGCTCCTCATCATCCACAAGGAGGATCACCCCCTCGCCCGGAACGCTCTCCGCCTGCATATGCCGGGGTAGCGCTTGTTTGAGGGCCATCTGCCCGACCGGGAAAAGGACACGGAATGTGGTTCCATACCCCTTCTCGCTGCAGACGTCAATAGTCCCGTGGTGCCCCCGAACAATCCCCAGCACAGCCGCCAGACCAAGCCCCCGCCCTGTGAACTTGGTGGTGAAAAATGGGTCAAAGATCCGGGACAACGTCCCTGACTCCATGCCACAGCCGGTATCCTGGACTTCAAAATATACGTACTCCCCTTCAGGGAGTTTTTCGTTCATCCACATGGAAACGAGCATGCTGGCATCACACCAGATGGTCCCCGTCTGGATGGTAATCACGCCAACCTCGTCCCCGATCGCCTCCGCGGCATTTATCACCAGATTCATCACGATCTGGCCGATCTGTGCGGCATCCCCGTCGAGCGTCTTCAGGGACTCCTCAAGATTATACATGATGGTTACTTTTTTGCTGACCGACACCTCCAGCATCCCAACCATTTCCCGGACCATGGCATTCAAGTCAATGGCTTGAACCTGGCTGTGTCCCCGGCCCGAATATGCCAGCATCTGGCGGGACAGGGCAACCGCGCGGGAAGCCGCCGTCTCGATATCCTGGATATAACCGAACACCGGGCTTCCCGGGGTTGTCTCCAGTTTGGCCAGCTCCGCGTTACCCAGGATCGCCATCAGGATATTGTTGAAATCATGGGCGATACCGCCCGCCATGACGCCCAAGCTTTCCAATTTCTGGGTCTGCCGGACCTGGGCTTCAAGTTTTTCCCGCTCAGCCTCGACCCTTTGCCGCTCCTGAATTTCAAGTTTAAGCTGCGAGTTCCTCTGGAACAACTCCTCCGTCCGCTCACGAACGCGCTGCTCAAGCTCCTCATGGGCTTTGCTGAGTGCCTTTTCCGCCCGATCCCTCTCTCGATTCATCAAGCCGTGCGACACGAGGTCCGCCACCTCCGCCGCGAACCGGACCTCATCGTCCTGCCATTTGCGGCTTGCCCCTTTATGCGAAAAGATAATCAGTCCCCCGATCTTTCCAAACGCCCGGAACGGGGCCAGGATGGCCGCCCTCATTCCCTGCCCGTTGTCGATGACATTCAGATCCTTGAAACGGGAGTCGGAGGTAGAGTCATCCACCGCCAGTGTGCGCCCTTCCTCAAACAATGCCTTCAGGAGGCAGATTTTCTCCCCGGAATACACCTCTCCGGCAGTATGACTATCCCGCGAAATATCATAGAGGTCCTCGCAATGGAATTCCGACTTGTCCGGCACATAGGAAAAAATTCCGACCCGGTCGACACCCATGACCCGGCCAGCCTCCTCTGAAATCTCATGCCAGGCCACAAAAACACTCCCCTCCTTGAAGGTTGCGGAGGTGGCCAATTTCCACAGCACTTCCTGCTGATGCTGGACGCGCACCATGGCAAAGTGCTTGAGTTCAGCGTCCTCCCCGATTTGCAGCCAGATGACGATGAACATCATGATCAGAAGGACAACCAAAGCGGTGATTAGAAGAGGGGCCAGTCTCTTTTGAAGAAGAGCCTTGTTGAATTGTGAGGCCGACAGGTCCAACCCGATTACCGCTTCCACCCGCCCCGTCGCCGATGCAATAATCGGCGCGTAAGCGGAGACAAACCGTCCCCACCTGTCCGAACAGGGCTGTGAGACCATGGCTTTTCCCCTCATATAAACACTGATAATTTCGGAGGGGGCATCACGATAAACATCACCAGGCTGCGCCGCGGGCTTTGCCCCGCCCCCGGGGTACTGGCGAGGCTCAACATCAACCAGAAAACGCCATTCGCCTGAATGCCGCCGGAGAATGTACAGATGCCGGGCATCCGCACTCGAATCTATGATACGCTGGCACTGGCTGACCAATTTCTCATACGCCGGGTCTGTCATGTCCGCCCGGCTTGCCGTCAGGCACGTCACACGATCCGGATTGATGGACGCGACAATCAACCGGATCATGCGCACCAATCCCTCCCGGGCATCAGTCTCGGCGAGCTGCTGAACCCGGTTGATCGAGACAAAACCGCCAATCAGGATGGCCATGAAAAAAGCCGCGGCGCCCAACTCCACCCGGATGATCCACTTCATGGCCGAGCCGGAAAAATGATTCAAGCGCCAGACAAAATGTTCATACCAGATGACCAGCGCGATGGTGCAGGCCACAGCACATCTGAACAACTGGACAGGAACGCCGGTGACAGTAAGAAAGGAATCCACGTTGAAGAAGACGGCCATCCCGAAGTCCGTCTTCGGCACCACCAACCCCGACAGAACCGCATAGGCAATCATGGCAAAGGGAGCGATTACATGACGGTAATACCGCTTTACCCCCTGGGGCGGCGTTCCCCATTGCCACAGCGCCATGGAGGCCAGCAGGCCGCCCGGGAAAGCCAGGAGATAGCGGGCCGCCGAAAGTGCCCCCGGATGACCGAAGCTCCAATCCACGCCCAGTAGCAGCAGCAGAGGCGGCACATAGGCCCACCATCCCGCCCTGCGTCCTCCCGACCAGACCACGTTGCGCCGGCCGAATTCGAACAGGAACAGGAACGACAAAACCAGGAATACGGCCCGCAAATACACGAATGCATCATGCTCGCCCACTGCGGGGACGAGCATGTCGAGCCATTCATTGAGCCCGTGAACGACCGCGAAGAGACCGAGCCAGAGCCAGGACACGCCTTGCCCGCGAACCTGGGCCATGGAAAAAGCGACCGTGGCCAATAGGAAGAAGGCCAAGCCGTAGATCAGGAACACAAAATCCATGTTTCCAACAAACAGAGTCGTCACAAGCAGCAACCTCCGTCAGCCGTTTGAATAATAGGCTTGCACCCCCCCCGGGCCAAGAACATTTCGCTATTTTAAAGCACGCAGCAATTGGCTCAGGTTGCGTTCCATCAACTCAAGATAGGCATTGGTTGCCACCGGGCCCGAAACCCCCGGATCCAGGGGATAGAGCACCGCCCCGGTTTCCCTGGCGATCGCCTCGGCCGCCTTGACGGGATACTGCGGCTCGACACATAGCGCCTTCACGCCACTGGTCTTGATTTGGCGAATCAGGGCGGCCAACTCGCCCGCTGAAGGCTCTGCTCCCGGCTCGCGCTCGATCACGCCCGCAACCTTCAGCCTGAATTCATCGGCGAAATACGGAAAGGCCTCGTGAAACGTGATGATCTCACGGGTCCGAAGTTCGGACAAATCGCGATCCATCTTCGCCTTAAGGATTTTCAAGTCCTCCTCGTACCGTGCGGCATTGGCCCGGTACGCCCCGGCATGGACTGGATCCCAGGCAGCCAGGCCACCGGCAATTGCCCGGATCTGCCGGATATGGCGGGACGGGCTGAGCCAGACATGGGAATTCGTAATGCCGCCGGAAACCAGGAGTTCAAGCCCGGCGCTGGCATCAATAATCCGGGAGGCGGGCTTGAGACGGCTGAGTACATCCATGAAGGACTCCATTCCCGCCCCGTTGGCCACCACCACATCGGCCCGCGACAGGATTGCCCGGTCGCGCGGTGTCAGTTGGTAATCATGCAGGCACCCGGTCGCGGAGGGCGCCAGATTGACCACCGTGATCCCCTCCACCCCGGCCGAGACATTCAGCACCGCGATCTGGATGGGGTAGAAGGTGGCCACAATCGTCCGGGACGACGCCTCACCTGCCTCGCACAGGGCGCATGCCAGCATGCCCCACAACACCACGCCTGTCAGGATTCGTCTCATCATCTCAAACTCCGTCGTGCGCCATATACCCCAGCCTGTTGGCCTCAATATAGCGGCACGGCCAACGCTTGTCCACCCGCATCATCATCTATTCGGGACCTGCCGATGCCCGGAAATACTGCGGGGATTTCTTTTCCAGCGGGAATTGCTTGCC
>CAZMSS010000130.1:0-8318 GCA_964568965.1 uncultured Verrucomicrobiota bacterium
GATTCGAACATACACTGAGCTGGATTTGAAGCAGCTGACTCTGCCGTTGGTCTACGTAGGCTTATATATTCTATTCATATTTCAACGATAAAGTAGTAGCCATGGTGGGATTCGAACCCACCCTTTAAGGATTTTAAGTCCTCTGCCTCTGCCGCTGGGCTACATGGCCATCGCTCCGAAGGCACGGGTCGAACCTGCGACCAACGGCTTAACAGGCCGCTGCTCTACCGCTGAGCTACTTCGGAAAACGGGAGGGGTACCTGCCCCCTCCCTACGTCGCTAAATCCGGTACCGAACTCAGCGATCGATTCGCATGCGCACGACACGAGCTGACAGGTTACGCAAGACGCTGGGTCGGGCATTGATATTTGACGCACAACTCTGTGCCTGCGCCTTGGTGTAGAAGATGTGAGACTCGTCGAGTCGACCCCAGATACCCGAGATGCGACCTGAGTATGCTCGCTGGTTGAGGAAGCGGCGATTGATGCCATCACGAACAATATAGACGGTGCGCTTCGTGTCCTGCTTCTTCATGGTGCTTGTCATTTTTCTTTTTTCTTTCTTGTTGATATTTGTGACGGAAGATGTCCGCCATGCTGGAGTTGAACCAGCCACGCAGACTTTATAAGAATCCGCAGCTCTACCGGAGCATTATGGCGGGAAGAATGTTATTGTAAGCTAAGGTGTTGCAGGTTTACACCGCTCAGGCAACAGTGTTGACGTCACTGGTGAAGCAGTAGACAGGCTTCGCGACGCCCTCGATGGCGACATAGCAGCGAATGCGTTGGGCCTTGGAGACGACCCCGGTCTTGCCGATGAAGCGAGGATCTCCGCCGACGATGCGAACCGCAGTGCCGGTGGTCATCTTGACGGTTAGGGCGTTCTGGGTGGCAGCCACACGATTGTGGTGTTGGAGGTGAAGCGCCAGGGCCGCGATCTGATCGGTCGCCAACTTGGTGGTCAGCGTGGCAAAGGCATCCGATGCGTCAGTGCTGAGCTGTGGCAGCTTCGACGCCGCACGTGCCACCTTGGCCATGTGAACGGGACGCTTGTCAGCATCTTCAGCTGCCTTGGCAGCCTTACGTGCCTCACGCTCGGCCTTGCGAGTCGACATGGATGCTTCACGCTCCGCCTGTCGCTGCGCCTTGGCATCTGCAGCGCTCTTGCTATTTGGAATAGCCTTGCCGATCTTCTCATTGAGGGTCAATGTAAGGGATGCAGTCAGCTCACCTCCTGCATCACGTGCAGCCTTACGAGCCATCGCAGCCGCAAGGGCACGATCAATTGCACTCGACTTGTCTTCAACCTTCGACTCTTCGTTCACGCTAACATTCATTTCACTCATTGTAATCTCCGTTTTCCTTGGTTGTTGATCCGTTTTGGTTTCATCCTCAATATAACTCATTGAAGATTCACTTTACACCGCGGCAATGTCACCGCAGAACTTTTTTTACAGCGTCGCGTAACACGGGGTCTCGGCCCCGGCGCGGCGTCGAAGACCAGAGCCGAAGTAGGGCTCCACCTCGTGATCCAGGAGCTCCAGAGACTCCCCTGTTGAGGTCGTGACGGTGTACATGACGTAGTGCACATCATCCGCCGATGTGACATCAGGCATGGAGATGCCATCCTCGTCGAGCTTCTCTGCCCCTGTGACGAAGGCCATTCGACCCTCATGATAACGGCGAGGATGATTCTCACGACCTAGCCAACCATATGCGTCAATCTTCGTGATGCGTACCTGGGTTCCCACTTCGATGATGTTGTCCATGATCTCAGTATACCATGTTCCGAGGAGACTTTACACAGTCATTGTGGGAAGTCTTGGTCAAGAAGGATGAAAAGAAATGCCATCGAGCCCATCAGAAATAATGTGGTTATTGTGTCGAGGTCCATCTTCGTGCCGCCATAATAACTATGACAGCAAAATAAATTCACGTATGAAATACTGTTAATTGACGACGCGAAGCGATGCCTTCGGCAGGACGTGATGGCTTCCGATGAGGAAACGTTTTCCGCTTTCGTTGATCAGGTTGAACTGAAGTTCCACTTCCACCCCGGAGCGACTGACGCTAAGGACAGTGGCACGTGGAGAACCATCGCCCCATGTCACCTCCATACCAGGTGCGATGGAATCGTAGGTCACAAGTTGAAGCAAGCCGACGCCGGTTTCCATGTCACTTCATTCCTTCATCAAGAGGTCGTAGTTCGCTAGCGGGGAACCATGTTGTCAATCCAGCGGGAAATGATCTTCCACAATCGTTGAGAATATTTTCAAGAAGTTCCACCTTGATCGCAGCGCCAGGAAGCTCGCGGGGGTCGACAGAGACGACCTTGCCACGTGGGATGCCAGAGCCCCAGGTGACCTTCATTCCGGTTCGAATGTCTTTGTAGTTCATGTCTCCATCATACTCCCATCTTGAGGGACTTTACACATGTGTAAAAATCATTTTTGATTTTTTAAAAGTTGTGATTAATTAACAGGCCATGGACATCACGACCGGCTTCTATATGATATGCATCATTCATCCATCTGAAGGAGACCTGGAGGATCATTTAACACCATGGTACATCCATGTCATGGATGATGGCACCGGTAAAGAACATAACTATCTGGGCCAACGAACCCACCATTTCTGGGTGATCGGCACTGCGTCAGATGCCATCAGGGAGATGATGGTCGACACAAAATTGCACGTCAAATTCCTAGGGGATGTCGAGGAATGGGACCTCTTTGAACCAGCGTCACTCGCCCCACCTTGAGACGATGTGTCCGTAAATCCACCCTGTCTTCCACATTTTCAGCCCACGCAAAGAGTCGAAGAAAGAGACAGTGTCTGCAATCTCACCGGGATGCAATGACACCACGATGGCCGTGTGTGTATCATAGACGACGCCGTCGGATGACGCGAAATGTACCAGGTCGCCGACGTGCAGTTCTCCTGTGGCTATGTTGCGCATCTCCTGGTGCTCCTTCATCTTAGCCAAAGATAACCCAACAAATGAAGAGAGAGGGCGGTGTGCCGCAGACAAGACAGCACATAACAAACGTTTCCCAGGACCCACCCCAACCCATAAACAGTGCGAAAAGATACCCAAAGGATCCTGCGCCGAGCATAACCAGCGGAACAGTGATAGACATTGTAATGACCCAGGCCAGACCTTTAGAGAATCCCGGGGCAATGGCAGTCAATCCAACAGCAAGGGCGATGATGATTGGGAACCACATGACTCACTTACCTGCTTTCTTCGCAGCCCGAAGGGCCTTGCGTTCTGCTTTTTCAACTGAGATGATAGCCTTGTCACGATTCTTGACACCGGCCGGGCGGCCGCGGCGTTTCTTGATGAGATTGCCATCAGCATCAGTGGCCCTCACAACCGGAGCAATCTCAAGGTTCTTGCGAGGGCGACCGCGCTTCTTCTTGCCAGGTGAGGTGCTGAGTCCGTTTGTAAGCTTGTAAACTTGGCCTAGCTTTGGGCCGGTGATGAAGTTGTCGCGGGCCCATTGAAAGAGGGACACATCCCACAGGACCATGTCACCAGTCACCAGGTCCAGGGACTTTACGCTGTAGGTCCGGGTGTCAAGGTACGGGTTACCGCGGAGGATCGAGGCACGCCGTTCGATGACGATGCGATCGCCAGCAAAGAAGACCGGCACCCCATCCATAATGGCGTCAGGGAGGCGGGAGATGTCAGGACGAGCAGCCTCGACCGCTGCGATGATGGCAGAGGGGTTGACGTCATCATCGTCGCTGACATCGTCAGAGATAATGCCGGATACCATACGGGCCTCGAAGGCGGCCACGGCTGCGGCGAGGACGGAGGTCTCAGTGTCGGTGTTGTTTCTTGACATGATCCAATCATACCATTCTCGGCCCCGACTTTACACAGGGTCATTCCTTTGGGTCCCGCCCATCCACGGCGTGTTCTGCCATCAATAAAATTCCTTGGGTAGAGGCGGCGGCGAGCCACAGGATGGCCCCGACACGATCCTGCATGAAAAGCCCAAGGGCCGTGGCGACGCCGACAGAGGAGAACGCAAGAAAAAGTCTGAACTGTCTCATGATAACGACATCACAGGAGCGATGGCCTCAAGGTGATAAATAATGAAGATCACCCCATGAATCAGAAACTTGTGACGCACCATTTGACGAACAGATTTAATGGAACGTCCTTCTGCGACCCGAATTTCTCCCATATAAACGATAAGATCGCCTGCATTGGCGACCTTTGGGTATCCGACGCCGTATTGAAACTCTTCGTTAATCAAATACGAATGAGGAGGTAACGATCTGCCGTGGAAATCCGGCATCTTCCCAAGATTGCTAATAACGGTGAACATGGCACCAAGCTGTGCTCCACCCATCAAGTCATTGATTTGTTGCATATTCTGTTGCATGTCAATATCCGGAAAAAAAGGCAACAGTTGTTGTTTGATAGGCTTCTCCCCCTTCTTCCATGTAACACGTTTTCTTGACTTCTGCATAAGAACACCTTACACCATCAAGGATAGCATTTACACAATGCTGACCCGTTTATTCTCAATAAATGAATTTACCGTTTTTATATCCTATTTTTTCGGATTATTCTGCAGAGCACGTTGGGTGGCCTGTTTATCAATCTGGGATGCCACCATGACCTTGCGGCGCCGTCGTTCCACCTTGGAAGGTGGGCCTGTGACATCGAGCCACAGCTCTGCGCTGCGGGCCTCCGCCTGGGCCTTGCGCCATAACTTGCGAAATTTGCGCTTCGCTCGACGGGCCTCGTCTGGCGGCAGGCTCTCCAAGGCGACATTGAAGTCGAAACCGCTGGTGGAACGAGTCACTGGAACGATGCCCAACTCAATGGCCACCTGACGAATGAAGAGTTCTTTAAGGATTGGGTCGGGCTGTGGATTATTGTCGCGTCTCATTTTCCTGATTTCACCCCCCATGCCATGTAGGTCCTGAGGCAGGTGCGCCTCACAGCGTCGAACTGTTCGCGTTTGATGCCCAGCTTCAGACGCCGGGAGAGGCGCCAGCCCCGATGCCAGGCCTCGAACTCCTCCTCGACGCAGGCCAGCTTGTGGGGAAAGCCGCGCTCCGTGGTGAAGCCATCTCCAAGGGCATATCCCATCTTGAACCTGTCATCCTTGGCCGCTGTGGTGGATATCATGTAGTGACCGCACTCGTGGAGGAGGTAGATCAGTTGTCGGGGAGGCCTGACGTTGGAGGCGATGGAGATGGTCATCGTGTTTCGATCGAAGACGGCGTTGGCCCGCTTGACGAACTCCACCCGGAGGCCTTTACCGGCGCACCAGTCGACCACGGCAGCAATGTCCCTGATGGAGAGGTGATCCCCCCACCAGGAATTCTCCGCGAGGCGCCCATTGCGACCGCCCCGCACGGCGCGTTCAAAACGCCGCAGGGAGCGATCATGGGCAGCCTCCTCGTCGAAGAGGGACACGGTGGATCACTTCTTCTTCGAAGCCGCTGTGGCTGCGGCGGCCACTGCACCATCCACCCCGAAGACCTCCAGGACAGAGCCGACGCAGTACTTGTGGACGCTCTTGGCCAGCTCCAGGTTATCCACCCCGCTGCCCTGGGTCAGCTTCGACCAGGCAGCCACCCGCAGCTCACCGGGCAGGTCCTTCATGAAGGCAGCCAGGTTGGCGCCCTGGACATCGTCGATCTTCTTCAGCTTGCCGGTGACATACTCCGACACCTTCTCCACCACGGAGTTGAGCTTCTCCTGCCCCATCTTCTTCACCTTGCCGCGGAACTTGGGGTAGGAGTCAAGGACGTCAGCCCCGGAGACCTGGTTATCTGCAGTCTTCGCATAGGAGTGGAAGGCAATGGTGGCCTCCGTCCCGACATAGCCGAGGCACATCGGGTAGAAGTGAGGGTGACCAGGCTCATCCAACATGCCGGCGGTCCCCAGGGCATCCCCGAGGCGCTCCCAAGAACGACGGGAGGAGGAGACCTTGCCGGGCTCCGTGTCCCGCGGGGGGTCGCACCACTTCTCGTCCTGGGAGAGGAAGTCGCAGATGAGGGGGGCCATGTTGTGGCCGTGGGACTTGACGGGGTTCTTGCCGCGTCCCCAGGCGATGAGATCCTCCGGGGTCGGGGTCAGGTCGATGGTCCAGAAGCGATCCAGCAGGGCGGGGTCCATCTCGTTGACGGTGTAGGCCGCCGAGGCATTGATGGCCGCGAAGACCCGAGTCTTCGGGTGCAGCAACCAGCCGTTGAGCTCCCGGTCAAGGACCACCTGGAAAGCTGCCTGCATCACCTCCGGGGTGGCCCGGTTCAGCTCGTCGAGGAAGAGGACCCGGGGATTATCACAGGCATCCTTGAACCAGGCCGGTGGGTTGAAGCGGGTCACCTCCCCGTCGGTGGAGGGCAGGCCGATCATGTCACCCTCCGACATCTGGGAGAGGCGGCGATCGATGACGTCATCCGGGGTGAAGCCAAGGGCATAGGCCGCCTGACGGACCACCTGCGACTTGCCGATGCCATGGGGGCCGCGGAGGAGGACTGAGGTCTCCACGGGGAGGAGGGATGACACCTCCAGGAAGGTCTTGATGGACATGATGGTCATGATGCTAAAAATCTCCTGCTGTTGCTTGTTTCAGTGTATCAAGGGAGGGTGGGACTTTGCACCCCGGGCCCTCAGGTGGCTTTCCAACCGGAATCAGTCCAGACAGCGATCTGCTCCCCGGAATCGTCCACGGCAATGAGATCCCCCATTCCAACCCCATACCCCGTCGCCGTCGGGTGGAGGGCAACATCCGGATAGGCGGCAAGCAGGATGTCTGGGGAGAAGGTGGAGGCCGTATCCTCCCATTCAGCATCTGAGATGCGCTGGAGAGAGGAGGGTAGCCCAGGGGTCGGGTCATCGGTGGAGCGGAATGAATTACTCATAATCATAATATACCATCACCGACTGGGACTTTACACTTCGTTGAAGATGAGGGGCTCTGGGTCCGGCAGCTGGGTCCAGCCATCCCCGTTATCGTAGAGCCAGGAGCCGTCCTGCAGCTGGAGATAGCTCCACTCATAGCGAAGGGAGAGGACCTCCTCCGGAGAGGGATAGAGGGAGGCCGGCCAGTGCATCTCCCCGCAATCTCGATGGTAGGCTGAGGTGCCATCCCGAGGTCCCGGCCCGATGAACGACAGGTCCCCGAGGTCGAGGAGCTCCGTCACAGTGCCCCGATCCCTGTAGTGACGGCCCAGCATTGCCCCGGTCAGGGAGAGGTCGCCATCATAGTGGCAATAGACCCCACGGACAGAGCCGTCGGAGAGTTGTTGGCCAATGAAGCAATGGGTTGACATACTTCCATTATACCCCGCCGGGTCCCAACTTTACACACTTCTCCCGCGCGCGCGGGTGCGAATCGCGTATCGTGCACGGGCCCACGCGCGGGCGAATGCGCGCATAAGGCCGGTGAAGTGCCCAGTGCTCCTCCCGGAGGAGTGGGGAGGAACCGGGACGGAGCTCCGGAAGGGGATTGTGACCCACTTTTAGGGGGAAAGTGACCCGCATTTTGAAAATCAAAATTTGCAAATAGTCCGGTAACGAGATAGGGCGTGTAGGGGTCGGAGACTTTAAATATGGACCCGCCAACCGCCCCTACCGAGGACAAGAAGCGGCTCGGATAAAGGCCTCAGGCGTGACGCAGGAGGACCCACCTCAGCAGCCGACAGGTAGGGACGCCGGGCCACCGGATGGGGAAGGCCAAGGCGGAGGGAGGAGAGAGGAGGGGCGGCGGCCCGAAGGAGGGGAAGGATGATGGACTCGAAGGCCCGGTGGACATGGGAGCCCAACAGCACCACCCGGGCCGGAGAATCAGACAAAAGATTATCTAGCAGCCAAGGAGACCACTTCCTGACACGGCCCATGAAATCGCCTTCCACCACAGGGCCAGCTTCCTGGGGAACCATGTCCAGGTAGCGCCAGGAGGAGAGGACCTGGGCAGGGGAGGCAGTGCTGGGATCGATGGTCACCCCGTCGAGGAGGGAGGCTGCCAACATGATGGGACGCAGGAAGCGGGTGCCGTCCTTCGGAGGGTCGCGAAACCACTGTCCCATGTCCCGGGTGGCATCCCCGGGCTTGCCGTGAGGCTCTGCCCCGAGGAGAATGGAGCGACCCGGGTCAGCGAGGTAGGTCGCTGGGGAGGGAGGGGAGAAGGTCCAAAGGTTCATCTGCTTCTAATATAACACGATGGGGAGCAGCTTTACACCCAGAAATGTTGAAAAAGACCGGTAAAATGAGGGCTTGATGACAAAAAAAGCGATCTGATGTGTGTACTGAGTCCCGGGTGTGGTCCAAGTCCAGCAGTCTCC
>CAZMSS010000131.1:0-8276 GCA_964568965.1 uncultured Verrucomicrobiota bacterium
CTTCAAAGTGACAAGAGCGGCAGCGGCATCTTCCTCCTGGCTATCGATCCCGCCACGGGCAAGGAACTGGGGCGTTGTCAGATCTCGGCTGGCGGAGCCTGGCGTGTCTCACCCACGGGGGCTGACGGAAAAATTTATGTCATGAGTGAAAAGGGGGAAGTTGTGGTCGTGTCAGCCGGACCCAGGGGCAGGATTCTCTCCCGGTCGGATTATGCGGATGGACCTGCCTATTCAACAATCGCGGCGGCGAACCACTGTCTTTATATCCGCACGGCCGGAAAACTCACGTGTATTGAAAAGTGAAGGCAGGAGGCAGGACTAATCTGACAGCCTTCAATCTTTTCCCTCTTTACTTTGCGATGGGAATGAGGACTTCGTTGCGGCGCAGGAACCACAGGGTGAATGGGGGGTTGTAGCGGGCCCAGACGGGGTCGCCGGTTGTGGTGAGCCCCCTGCCTCGGATCCATGACTCCAGCCGTTCCTTGTTGGAGAGGTAGCCGGCCTGACTCCAGGTGCCGGAGTATCGCACGGCCGCCATGCGGTGGGCGGGAATTTCGCGCACTGTGAGTGTTGGATCGGTTGGTGTGGGGAGCGTCTTAAGGGTGTAATTGGACGGCATCATGAAGCTGACCGCCCATCCGGTTTTTGCCTTCTGCTGTCCCACGGGAGCCGTCATGGCGATTTTTTCTCCGCGGGCTTCCTGCGAAACCGGTGCGGTCATCGCAATGGTGTTGTTCGATTGGTTGTCGCCTGAGATGTAGCGGAACAGCCTGCCGAAGGCCACATTGCCCGCCTCTTCCAACGAGCTTTCCACGATGGTTTCCACGAGGATCTGGCGCTCGTAGTCGCGAATCTCGAAATCCCCGCTCTTTTCCGCCAGCGTATATTTTGCTTCGTCGGTTGCCATAACCGTCATTGCTCCCAGTAGGAGGATTGCGATTCCCGTCAAATTGCCGGTTAACGGTTTCATGAAAGCATCCCTTCAAAGATGTCGCGAGTATAACAGGAGAAGGGTGAAAAGAAAAGGCGGAAGACTGTTTTGGGAGGGGTTGACTCCGGGTGAAATCTATCACAAACTCAAATGGTCAAATGGTGGAAGGGTGATTATATGAAGCTGTTCAGTCCCTATATGCTGGGTGATGTTGAGTTGAAGAATCGCGTTGTCATGGCTCCCATGACCCGCAGTCGGGCGATCGGCAATCTGGCCAGTCCCCTGCTGGCGGAATATTATTCGCAGCGGGCCGGGGCCGGACTAATTATCACGGAGGGGATTTCGCCGTCGCCCAACGGGCTGGGGTATGCGCGGATCCCCGGGCTCTATACGGGGGAGCAGACTGCATCCTGGCGGCCGGTGACATCGGCCGTCCATGCCCGCGGCGGCCGGATCTTTGCCCAGTTGATGCATTCCGGGCGGGTGGGGAGCGTGCTGAACCTGCCGGCGGGTGCGGAATTGGTCGCCCCCTCGGCGGTCGCCATGACCGGAAAAATCTGGACGGACAGCCAGGGAGAGCAACCTCATGGCATGCCCCGCGAGATGACGAAGGCGGACATCATGAAGGCTGTCGGGGAATATGTTCTGGCGGCCCGTTATGCCGTCGCGGCCGGCTTTGACGGCGTGGAAATCCACGGGGCCAATGGCTACCTGATCACGCAGTTCCTGGATCCCCAGTCCAACCGGCGAGACGATGAGTATGGCGGGGACGGAGCCGGACGAAACCGGTTTGTCCTGGAGGTAACGGCGGCGATTGTGGCGGCAATTGGTGCTGATCGGGTCGGGATCCGCCTCTCCCCGTTCGGCGTGTTCAATGACATGAGCGGGGCGTACAAGGGTATTGACGAGCAGTATGTCGAACTGGCGGTGGCGTTGGGATGCCTTGGGCTGGCCACCCTTCACTTTGTCGACCACTCTTCCATGGGCACGCCGAAGCCTGAGCCCGCGACGGTTATGGCGATGAGTCTTGGGTTCCGTGCCTCCGGCGGCCGGGCGATCATCCTGTCGGGCGGTTATGACCGTGACCGTGCCGAGGCCGATCTGCAGGGAGGGGCAGCGGATCTGGTGGCCTTTGGCCGCCCGTTCATTGCCAACCCCGACCTGGTGGAACGGTTCAACGCCGGTAAAGCCTTGGCCGTTCCCGACCAGTCAACCTTCTACACCCCCGGTCCTAAGGGGTATACGGATTATGTGAAGGTATGAAACGAAAAATAAATTCACTGTATTGTGTTGTCGTAGCCGGATTATGTATAGCTTTGCCGGCAATGGCAGCCTCCCGTTTACCAGACAAGCTCGGCGCCGCAGAAATAGAGAAACGCATCGCCGTTGGTCGTGATCTTGGGCTCAAGTTGACGAACAACATACCTCTCTGGGTTAGTCAGTCAGAAAGCACTGACCGAGTTGTCCGGCTCAAAGCGCTTGAGAGCATTATGCTTTGTGCGTTTGTTGATAAAGCCAGGCTTTTGCGGGAAAATGTCGGAGATCAAATTGTCAAATTGTACAGTATTGAAACGGTGGATGAAGCTAAGTGCGCAGAGATCGTTGTCTTGGATATGTTGGATCATCCGGAACTTCCACGGATATTAAACGAACTTGAACACAGCAGTAGCAAATTGATGCGTGATCTCCCCCGGATTGTCAGGGAAAAGCGATACATAGATGTGATGGTCGTCTCGAACCCAGACTTGAATAAGATGTCAACCAGCTCTGTCAGTAATATTATAAAGGACAAGGCGGTCCGTTATAGTAATCCTAATGCATCTGTGACAACTGGCGGAGAGCGCAACGAAAGTGTTGCGCCTTGCACAACTAATCTTGATGTTGCCACGAACACTAAACCAAACAAAAAAAGCGTTTTCTTCATTTTGCCTGTCGCCATTTTGCTTTTCTTGTGTGCGTTGTTCCTTTTGTTAAGGAACAGGAAGTAAACGGTAGTGACCTTCCCCTAAACCTGGACCAGGTTGAAAGAGCGTCCTCACATAGGCTAGGATAGCCGAGGGGGGCGAGATGAAGGGGAAAAGGTTCACGGAGGAGCATGAAAATACACAGTTCGCGCATAATACCTTGTTTCTTGGTTGTTGGCATAAGTTGTTTAGTAGGCAGCATAAATGCCGATGCTGCCGGTAGGCGAAACAAGCTGACGCCCAATGAAGAAGAGAGAGTTGCTGCAATCAAGGCGGGTCACCATCAGACTTTTGAGGAGTCGTGGATTAGCAGGAGTGATCTTATTGCGCGTGGTGAGGTTGTTGGGTGTGATTCAGTTCATAGGCTGAAAAGATCGGAAAATCCTCATGAGCGTTATGAGCTCGGTCTTTTAGTCACTTTCAAGGTTGATAAAATGCTACTGCAACGATGCAAGAGTGAGACCAACGGGACATCCTTGATCTATATCTACAAGGAGGGGTTAGCTATTGGTGACCCATATCTCCAAGTTGGTGACAGCGGCGTAATTTTCCTTCGGGCAGCATCAATGCCTGAGCTTGCGACGAATGGTGTAGCGATAGCACCCAAACTTCCAGACGGTAAATATTATGACTATGCGCTGGTTCGTGGCGGGGTGTCAGGTATGTCCGCCTTTCTTCGTTCCGGCCAGACGAATTTGGTGGCCAGATTTGAAAAAGAACTACAGCGGGTTGACAATCCAAAATCAATGATTCGGCAAAAAGATCCCAAGGCCGTTGTGGTTATCAATAGCCCATAGTAACTTTTGTCATCTCGGCGGGAGATTTGCATCCTTATCATGACAATCTTGGCCACTTAACAAATGCACACGAAGACGAAGCCCCGCTTTGGATGATGCTGTTGCATTAGCTACTGGCTATCGGGCATTGAATTGAACAATTTTCGGCAGCAATGCTTGATTTTGAGACTCAATTCGTTCCTGTGCAAGTCTCACGCGGTCGGGTGACCTTACCGCCGGGAAGGGGCCGTCCCTGCTAGGCGCTCGTATTGCCAGATGGTTGGATTAAAGCGTGGCATGTGTTTCTCCACTTCCTGGCAACGACTTTGCCGCACGGCGGCGACGGGAAGGTGAAGCCGCTAGCGGTGCCGTCAGCTGCTCGTAGAGGGTGAAGAGGAATTCTACGCGGTGGCGGTCGCTGGGGAAGGGGTCGGGGCGGTAGCAGCGGTCAACGGCTTTGTCCAGCTCGGCATGGGCCTTGACCAGCTTCGGCGGCATCGCGACCGGATCGTACAGGTCGGCCAGGGTCGCGTCAGGGAATTCCTTCCGGGCATCCAAGACCTTCTGGGCCGCGGATTCAACTGCCGCTTTCTGCTTGTCCGATACGTCTTGCGGCCAGGGGAAGTTGTTGTAGACGATCTTGACTGAATATTGATAGTCGGATTTGAGGCGCCCTGTAACTTGCCTCATCCAGGCCATGTGTATAGCAGAAGATAGGATGCCGAAATGAAATAAAGTCGCATCATGGAACACTCGCAATTTGTTACTTGCAAGCACCTCAGGCCCTATGAAACCAAGTGGAACGTATTTTCGCCTCTCAGAGCTAACCTCCGGAATTACCAGATAAGGTCTTTTGGGTATATTCTCTACATGGAATCGCGTGGGGGTTTGCGCGAGCTTACGGGTGGGGGCACTTTTGCTCGCCAACCGATAATCCCTGACGGCCTCGATGCGTTTTATCACTTCTGGCATCTGGCGCAGTTCATTGGGCTGACATTCCCCAATCCACAGGCACCATCTCTCAATCCCATTGATGAATTCTTCGGATCCGATCCAACGCCTGAAATACTTCGCGGCTTGAGGTTCCGCCTTGATGAATGCCCCCTTCTCTTCAGGGGTGAACAGGTAGTTGCCGTCATCAATGGGCTTGTTGCCGATACCGATTTCCGGGACGTTACATAGGGGGGTGGAGCGGTTTGTGATCGCTCTGTCGGGCCCGTCCACCAAATAGGGACTGATGTTCCGGACTTTCGAGACAATGGATTTCTCCCCGTCGCCCTCGTAGTCGTAGATTGTTTTCTCCATCCGGTCTATGTTGGCAAAGCCCAAGACGACGACGTGAACGTGGGCCTTTCCCCGTGCTTCGCTTTCCCACGGGAAGGTGCGGTGGGCGAATACGATCTTGATGCCATGGCGCTGGAACAGGGCGTTCCAGAGGACGCCTACTTGCTCACCCTGTGTGATGGAGTTTGTGGACACAAATCCGGTGACGATGCTGGTTCCGTGGATGTAGTCGGCGGCCTTGAAGTACCAGCCGGAAACATAATCCAGCAGGCCGACGTTCTCGACATTCCCGGCCACGGCGTTGATGTCGGCCCGCTGCTCGTCCGATTGGAACTTGGCGCCCACGAACGGCGGGTTGCCCAGCACGTAGCTGCACTTCTCCGGCGGGAGGTCTGTTTTCCAGTCTATCCGGAGGGCGTTGCCGCAGACGATATGCGGGGAGGCGCGGAGGGGGAGGCGGACGAAGTACTGGCCGAAGGCCTCGCTGAGTTTCTGGTTCATTTGGTGGTCCAGTAGCCACAGCGCCACCTCGGCGATCCGGACGGGCCATTCGCTGAGCTCGATGCCGTACATCTGGTCCACGTCGAGGCGGGACAGGTGCTGGATGTCGGTGACCTGCTGTCCCTTCTGGATTTCCTTCAGGACTTCGATCTCTAACAGCCGCAATTCCCGGTAGGTGATGACGAGGAAGTTGCCGCAGCCGCAGGCGGGATCCAGGAACTTGAGCTCCGCCAGCTTCTTGTGGAACTGCTCCACCCGGTTCTTGCGCCTGCTGGCGGGTTCCTTCCTGAGTTGCTCGAATTCCTGCTTCAGGTCGTCGAGGAACAGGGAGTTGATGACCTTCAGGATGTCGCGCTCGCTGGTGTAGTGGCCGCCGGATTGGCGCCGTTCCTTGGGATCCATCACGGCCTGGAACAATGAGCCGAAGACGGCGGGCGAGATCTTGCTCCAGTTGAACTCCCCGCAGGCGAGCATGGCCGTCCGCATGTCGCTGTTGAACTGGGCAAAGGGAAGCTGCTCCTCGAACAGGCCGCCGTTGACGTAAGGGAACTGGGCGAGGTCCTCGTCGAGGTTCCTCTGCCGCTTCGCCGGCGGCGTGTTCATCACCTCGAAGATCTGGGCGAGCTGCATGCCGAGGTCGGAGCCGTCTTCCCGCGTCCGGGCCTTGAGGACATTCTGGAAGAGGTGGGGCTGGTCGAAGATGCCGGTGTCGTCGGCGAACAGGCAGAACAGGATGCGGACCAGGAATCGTTCCAGCGGGTGCCCTTCATAGCCGCCCGCCTTCAGGGTGTCGTGGAGGTTGGCCATGATCTCCGCCGCCTGGATATTGGCGGGATCCTCGGGGTTCAGGCGGACGGGTTTCTCGCCGCGGACGAAGGCGAACTCCCGGACGTGCCGGTGCAGGTCGGCCAGCGGGATGTCGATGGTGCGGACGCGCCACTGGTCGAAGAGCGGGAGGTCCTTCTGGTCATCGGGTTCCAGGTCGTGAAGGAGGATCCGGGCAAAATCGGAGACGATGACATAGCGGGGGATCTCGGTGGTGCGGCCGTCGCGGGCGAGGTCCTGGATGTAGCGGAAGGCCTGGGAGCCTGCCTTGCCGAGGTCCTGTCCGAGCGACTTGTGCTCCACGACAAGTACGCCGCGCCAGAAGAGATCGATGTAGCCGTACTGGCCTTTCAGGTTCCGGACAGGTTCCTCGAAGGAGGCGATGGCCCGGCGCTGGAGCCCGAAGACCTGGAAGAACTCGTCCCAGAACGTCTTGGCTTCCGCCCGCTCGCTGGACTCACCAGCCCACTGACGGGAGAACTTGATCGCCCGGTCCTTGACCTCATTCCATGAAAGTAACATGGCCGGCAGTGTAGCGGAGGAGCGGCCCGCGGGGAATCGGAATTTTCAATCTAAAGCGCTTTAGATTGAGGGCTCCGGGGTTGGCTCCGGTCCTTCCTGGATGTGGTTGCGAGTTTGGCCATGGTCTCGGCCCTATTGCTCCTTCCTTCCAACACTTTTTCTGTCGCCAAGATTTCACGGCGCAGCATCGCTTCGTTAGGTAACTCCGTGAGGTACTTCGAGGTGAAGACCCGCGCCCGGATGCCAGCCAGCGCATACTTGATTACTGCGCTGTCGCGGTCACTGCACAGGATGATTCCAACCGGGTCGCTCTCGCCCGGAAGGCGCAGGTGCTCCTTGACGTAGTTCAGGTACAGGTTCATTTGCCCGGCGTCGGCATGTGTGAAGGTGCCGCGCTTCAGATCAATGACCACCAGGCAGCGCAAGACACGGTGGTAGAGCAGAAGGTCGAGCCGATACCAGACAGTGCCGATGCGGATCCGCTTCTGGCGTGCCACGAAAGTGAATCCCGGCCCCATTTCCAGAAGGAACCACTCCATGTGTCGGATGAGAGCCTCCTCAAGGTCGTGTTCGCTGTACTCGTCTTTGAGGTCCAGGAACTCAAGAAGATAAGGGTCGCGGACCTCCTCGGTCACGGTCACGGCATCCTCGGGTTTGGGCTGCGCCCCTCGGACCAGCATGGTCGATTGTTTCGTGGACTTTGCGACCCGTTCGAAGTACTGGGTGCTGATCTGCCGGTCTAGTTGACGGACGGACCACCCGCCTCGAATTGCCTCAGCTTCGTAAAATGCGCGAGCGTGGGGTTTCTCAACCGACATCAGGCGAACGTAATGGGACCAGGATAATGGGAAGGCATCGGGAGATATGGCAGACAGTGTCTGCCGAAATACTGATTTGCCAGACAGCGTCTGGTATTTCGCACGGGCCTCCAATATTCCAGACGGTGTCTGGAATATCTTCCATCCGAGGTAGAACGCTCTCATCAGGAAGAGGTTTGACTTTGAAAAACCACGGTCGCGCCGCGCGGACAGGTCATGAGCCAAGGAGATCAACACCCCCTCCCCATACTTCGCTCGTTCTCGTCCACCCTGCTCAAACTCCACGATGCGGTGGCCGATTTCCCAGTAGGTCGCCGTCAGTACGCTGTTGACCGCGCGGGCGGCAGTGCGCCGCGCCTGCTCGAGGAGTTCTGAAATGTCAGACACCAGGTCGGAGTAATGGGTGTGACTTAATCCTGTTTTCTGCTTCTTCATCCCTTTCCCATATCAGAGGGCAGGGGGAGTGCATAGGGACGCATGTCCCTGAATTTTTCAATCTAAAGCGCTTTAGATTGAGGGTTCCAGGGTTGGCTCCGGTGCTTCCGGGGGCGTGGCGGCGGGAGGTGAAACGGGTTCGGGCGCAGTTTCCACGGTGACTTCAGCGGGTGCGGCAGGGGGCTCTGGCGTTGTTGTGGGAGCCGGTGCCGCCACTGGA
>CAZMSS010000132.1:0-8261 GCA_964568965.1 uncultured Verrucomicrobiota bacterium
TGGGTACGGCGCCGAGGCGTGCCGGCGCCACGTCGCGGCGGATGCGGCGGACATACTTGGATACCAGCGCCTCGGCGTCGCCGGCCGTGATGTCGCCGAACACGGCGATGGCCATATTGCCTGTCACCAGTTGCCGCCGGTAATACTCCCGCAGGGCAGACTGATCCAGCCGGGCCACGGAGTTGGTCGTGCCGAGGGGGGTCAGCCGGTAGGGGTGCCCGGCGAAGATGGCCGCATTGAGGGCGTCCCGCGCGACGTTCATCGGTTCTTCCTGCTCTGAGGCGATGTTCGCCAGTTGGACTGTCTTCTGTTTTTCCACCTCGTTGGTCGGGAAGGCGGCGTTTCCAAGGCAATCGAACATGATGTCCATCAGGGTGTCCGCATTACCCGACAGGCTGCGCCCCTGAAGTCCGACACTGTTATATCCGGCGAAGGGAGCGAGGTTGGCGCCGAGACTTTCCACGGTCTCGGCAATCTTGGCGGCACTGCGTTCCGCCGTACCCCGGATCAGGAGATCGGAGGTCAGCTGGGTGATGCCGCTGGTGTTTTCATCCTCCGAGATGACACCCCCCAGGAAGGCGGCGCAGATATAGACGAAGGGGAGCCGGTGATCCTCGCGCAGGATCAGGGGCACGCCGTTGGGCAACATGCGTTTGGTTACCTCGGACGGCTGGCTCATGGCGGCAGGGAGTGTGCCGGTGGCGGCCTGCTCAGGGCCAAGGATGACGGTGGTCCGGTTCTCGGGACGGAAATATTTCCGGGCGACGGCCTGGAGATCGGCGGGGGTAACCGCCTGCAACCGTTCCAGGTAGGATTCAGAATAACGCGGATCCTTCATGAAGAGCTGGCCCTCGGCCATGCTGGATGCCTGGCCGTGCATGGTCTGGAAGGTCGAGAGTTCATTCACCAGCATGGTTCGTTTGGCCTTCTCGATTTCATCCTTTGAGAACCGGGTTGTGGCCCATGAGGCGATGGACGCCTGGAGGGCGTCCACGACTTCGGTTTCCCTGGCAGGGTCCAGTGTCGCGCTGATGGCAAACAGGCCTGGATAAGCCGTTGTGAAGGAGGAGGCGCTGATGGTATGGACGAGTTTGCGGGTTTCCTTGATCTCCTGAACCAGGCGTGAGCTCTGGCCGCCGCCTACGACGGAGGCCAGCAAGTCAAGGGCGGGGGCATCGGGATCCGAAAGGGTGGTGGTGTGAAAGGCCATGTCCAGCCGGGATACATTGTATGCTCCCGCCTTGCGGACCTGGCGGGGAACGGTCTGGGCGGGTTCCTCCGGGATGAAGACGGGGGGATTGGCGCGGCGGGCGAAGCCGGAGAAGGCGGTGGTCAGGGCCTGCCGGGCGTCATCCGTCTGAATGTCGCCCACCACGACGGCGACCATGTTGTCGGGGATGTAGCGGCGGTGGTAGAAGTTCAGAAGGTCCTCCCGGGAGATGGCCTTGAAGACATCGCGCAGGCCGATGATGGGAAGGCGGTAGGGATGAACGGTGTAGGCGGATTCAAAAAGAAGCTTCTGCATTTCGCGGTCCGGATCATCCTCGCCCATGCTGAATTCACGGAGGATGACGTTCTTTTCACGGCCCCATTCGCTCTCGGGGAAGGAGGCGTTGATGACGGCGTCCGACAGAGTCGCCAGGGCATCCTTCCACTGGCGTGAGGGGAGATCGGCGTGGAAGACGGTGCGGTCCAGGCTGGTATAGGCATTGAGCCTGCCCCCAAGCCCGATGATGGTTTTGGCAATTTCCCCGGGCTTGCGGGTGGGGGTGCCCTTGAAGACCATGTGCTCGACGTAATGTGAGAGCCCCGCCCCGAGCCATTCGCCCTCATGAATGGAGCCTGAGCCCACCCATATCTGGATGGAGACCACCGGTGAAGAGTGATCCTCCTTCAACAGGCAGGTCATGCCGTTATCCAGATAAAATCGGACAAGCCGGTCATTGGACTGCTTGAGCGTAGTCAGGGCGTTGGATCCGGTTTTGTCGGCCAGTGCCGTCCCGGACAGCAAAACGACAAGGAGCAGAAGGCGTGAAAGACGAGTCATGGGGAGGTTCCTTTTTTTGATTTACGGGCGGCCCTGGCCGGTTTGACGGCCTTTATGGTTTTCCGGGCTGAGTCGGGGAGAAACGGGTTGGTGAAGGCGTCCTCAAAGGTATAGCTGTTGGCAAAATCCTCAATCTTGTCCTGATCGGTCTTCCCGAGCAGGCCGTGCCGTACCATGTTGAAGACGATATTGCCGAAATCCTCGGTGCGGGTGATGCCCCACTCCTTGAGGACGGTTCGGGAGATCGGACCGAATTCCTGGAGCGTATAGAGGCGGATACCTTCAAGGAGTTCCTGTCCGGTGATATGCCGTGCGGGGCCGCTTGTCGGCTTGTTCAGGGTCTTGATGCTGAAATTGAGGGCAAGGCGGAGGAAGACATACGCCTCCTTCGGGTATCGTGGGTCCTCCTCGACAAGCCGCTTCAACGATTCTTCAAAGCTGTGTTTTTTTTGCATGGGCGGGACTCAGTCCAGGGCATTGCGGATGCGGTCGGCGTAGGTCTGCATTTCCTGGGGCGAGTCGTACTTCCGGGGGATCCAGTTGCCGTGGAATCCATCGGTGGTGAATCGCGGGATCACATGGAAATGGATATGGGGGACGACCTGGCCTGCGGCGGCGCCATTGGCCTGGGACACATTGATGCCGTCGGCGTTGAGCCCTTTCTTCTGGGCGCGGGCGACCTTTTGGACCACGGTGATGAGCTTTTGCAGGATCTCCGGCGGGGTATCCATCAGGGGATTGTGATGGGCCTTGGGAATCACGAGGGTATGGCCCTTGACGACGGGGCCGATGTCCATGAACACCAGCACATCCTGGTCTTCAAAGATTTTCGTGCAGGGAATCTCCCCCTGGATGATCTTACAGAAGATGCAATTTTGACTCATGGCAGCGCCTCTCCGGTTACACTCTGAAATGGGTTCAAAATGTATCATAGCGGTAAAAAGCCGCAATGACGAAAGCCTCAGGGCAGACGCCTCTAAATCGTGCGAACCAAAGGGATCATTCACCACCCGCTACGCTTGCTTTCTATTACCCACACGTTGGGAGGAAGACTTCACCACTGATTTAAGAAACTTAAGAAATCCAGAGGGAGCCCGGAAAATGTTGCGGGATTTGTATGCGGCGGGTACACCGCATAAAAATCCCGCAACGGTGTTCTGAAGAATCAGGAGAAATGAGGGGAAACCCTTTCACTCCTCTTCTTTCCTTCTTCAATGTCCGGGGAAAACCGTTTTGCGATTTTTCGGGGCTGGGGCCTATGGAGGTTCATTCTGGAAAATCACGAGTCCATCCCAGCCCTGACAAATCGCAAAACATTATCGTTTCCCGAATTCTGGATTTCCCTCATTTCTTAAATCAGTGGTTAAATCCCTCTTTTCGGTGCTACTTGTGGGTAATAGGAAGAAAGCTTAGAGAGTCGTTATAATTCCCGGATATTTTGAGGGATATGGATGCGTCTGCCCTGACGAAAGCCTTGACCTGGCGGGGGAGAGGTGGGAAAAGAGGTGACATTATGAACGCATCACCGAAGGAAGGCTATTTCAAGTTCACGCCACGCTTTGCCGGGGCTGTGGAGTTTCCGCCCTCCCTGATCGCGGAGTTGAACCGGTGGCGGGATCACCTGTTCCGGCTCAAGCTGGTGGGGATGTATACCGCGGGGGAACTCAAGGGAGTGGGCTATGGCAATGTCAGCGTTCGTACGCCCGGGGGATTTGTGATCACGGCTACCCGGACAGGCAAGCTGGAGAAGCTGGGGCCCGAGCACTATACGGAGATTGTCAAGGTGGACATCGCCCGCAATGCGGTGGATTTCCGCGCGATGACGGCGGATACCGTGCCGTCCTCGGAGTGCATGACGCATGCCATGTTCTATCAGGCCGATCCGGCTGTCGGAGCGGTTATCCATGTTCATCACCTTGAATTTTGGAAGCGCATTCTCGACCGGGTGCCCACCACGGCGTTGCATGTGGCCTATGGAACCCCTGAAATGGCGCGCGAAATCCTGAGGCTTTATCGCGACACCGACCTGCCCCGCCGCAAACTTGCCGCCATGGCCGGCCATGAGGAGGGCATTATCGCCATCGGCCGTGACCTTGACGAGGCGGGGAAAGTCATTCTCGACGCCTATGGGAACGTTTCGGGCGATTAGCGCGATCACTTGCGCAACACGCATTATGAGGGTTGTGCAACCAGTTTTGCCACAACCGTGTCGGGCGTGCCACAGTGCTATGGCGATTCACCCTGGGTAAAAAAATACGGGCTGAAACGGGAAGAACCTGTTATCCTTTTCAGCTTTTGGGAGAATCATCATGGGTTTAAGTATTGGTATTGTGGGGCTTCCGAATGTCGGGAAGTCGACGATTTTTAACGCGCTGACACGGGCTCAGAATGCTGAGGCCGCGAATTATCCGTTTTGCACCATTGAGCCGAACAAGGCGGTTGTGCCGGTGCCCGATCCCCGGCTGGACAAGCTGACGGAGATGGCCAAGCCGCAGAAGACGATTCACGCCACCGTTGATTTTGTGGATATCGCCGGACTGGTCAAGGGTGCCAGCAAGGGGGAGGGGTTGGGGAATAAGTTCCTCACCAATATCCGTGAAACCGATGCACTGCTCCATGTGGTCCGCTGTTTTGCCGATGAGAATGTGGTCCATGTGGACGGTGCGGTGGACCCCGTCCGGGATGTCGGGGTGATCGAGACCGAGCTGATCCTGGCGGACTACCAGGCGGTAGAGGGGCGTGTTGCCCGGCTCAGCAAGCAGGTACGTGGCGACAAGAGCCTCCAGCCTTCGCTCGACATCTCCCAGGCGCTGCTGGACCATCTGGGCAAGGGGAAGATGGCGGTTGAATTCGAGGACCATAAGTCCGACGCCGCCATACTGATGTTCCGGGAATGCCCGCTCCTGACGGACAAGAAGATGATTTATTGCTGCAATGTGGATGAGGCCGGGTTGCAGGGGGACAGTGACTTTGTCCTCAAGATCCGCGAACACGCCGCCGCGCGGGGATGCGACACGGTGAAGATCTGCGCCAAGATGGAGGAGGACCTCAACGGGATGTCCGAGGCCGAGCGCGTGGAATTCCTGAAGGAATACAAGGTGGTGGAGAGCGGTCTCGACCAGATTGTCCACACGGGCTACCACACGCTGGGCCTGATCAGCTTTCTCACCTCCGGCCCCAAGGAAGTCCGTGCCTGGACCATCCGCCGCGGGTGGAAGGCCCCGCAGGCCGCCGGCGTGATCCACACGGATTTCGAGCGAGGCTTCATCCGCGCCCAGGTGATCTCCTACAAGGATTTTGTCGAATACGGCGGCGAGGCAGCCTGCAAGGCCAAGGGCCTGCTGCGCGTCGAGGGCAAGGAATATGAGGTCCAGGACGGCGACGTCATTGAATTCCTGTTCAATGTCTAATCCGCCTGGAGGATCTCCACCAGCTGAAGGTCGAATGTCAGGTCCTTGCCGGCAAGGGGGTGGTTGCCGTCCATGGTGACCGTTGTCTCTGATTCCGCCACTACCACAACCGTGATGATGCCGTTGGGGCTCTTGAGCTGGAGACGCTGGCCGGTCTTCAGTTTCAAGTGCGGGGGGATTTCCGCCTTTGGAAGTTCCACCACCATGCCGGGCTGGTGCGGCCCGTAGGCCTCGGTGGCCGGAATCTTGACCGTCCGGCTCTCATTGATGGCCAGGCCCGTGACGCCGCTGTCGAAGCCGGGAATGACTTCTCCGTTGCCGAGGGTAAAGGTGAGGGGTTCGCCGCCGGATGACGAGTCGAAGACCGTTCCGTCATCCAGTTTGCCTGTGTAGTGAACCCGAACCTTCTGTCCTGCCTTAGCCTGTGTCATGATGTGCCTCTGTTCGTAAGATCTTAATTATATTCGTAATCGTAATCTTAATCGTAATCCTGCTTTTTGTGTCGCGAGCAGCACTGTAGAGACATCAGGGGTGTCAAAGCAAGATCAGGATTAAGATTACGATTACGATTATGAAGTGTTTCGTCTCCGATGGATGTGACATGCTCCCGGGCAAGGGAACGGAAAACTTGCAGAAGGGGGCAGATTTGCGACAATGTGGGCCTGATCGAAACTTGGATGAAATGGAGGTTTTTGATGTGGCGTAAATTTATATGGCTGGCGTTGGCGACGGTGTTGGCGGCGTCATGTGTGTCCGGTGCCCGGACTGAAACGAAGGACAAGGGGGGAACCCAGGCGGGGGAATTGCTGCGGACTGCCTATCTGGCGGTGGTTGATGCTGAACTGGCCCGGTCTGAACAACGTGATGTAGATGCGGTGGCGGCCTATCGCAGGGCGCTTGCCTTGTACGGACGCCTTCAGGCGGAGTATCCGGGATGGCAGGCGGCGATGGTGAGCTACCGGGTGGCCGAATGCCAGAATGAACTGGCCGCAGCAGAATCGATGAAGCCTGCTGAGGGCGGAACAAATTCGGTCGCGACGGCGGTTCGGGGAACCAATGATACGGCACGCCTTCAGGCGCTTCTCCAGGAACTTAATGACGCCCGTGACGCGATGGCCACGGATCGCGAGAAAAATTCCCTGGCAGCCCAAAAACTGCTGGAGAAGGAGACGGAGCGGCTGAAGGATGAAGTGAATGACACGGTGAAGGCCAATCAGGCCTTGTTGCGCAAGGTGGCCCGGCTGGAGGCGAAGTTGAACCGCGCCGGCATCGCGGAGGGCACCAACACGGTCGCCCGAACGGTTGTGGCCGCCGTGAAATCCGAGGCAAAACGGATGATGCAGGAGAACAGGAACCCCGACGCCATTGCGCTCCTGCGCGAGGCGTCGGACCTGATACCCACCGAGCCCGATCTGCTGGTCCAGTTGTCCGTGGCCTATTGCCGTGTTGCGGATTTTGCGTCCGCCGTGCGCGTCCTCGAGCCGTTTGACGTCAAGCATCCCTCCAATGCCGATGCCCTGATGACGCTAGGCACCGCCTCGATGGGACTTGGCAAGATCGGTGAGGCGCGGGTGGCGACCGAGAAGGCGCTGAAGATCAAGCCCGATTCACCCGAGGCGAATTACAACCTGGCCCAGATCCTGATTTCGCTTTCCCCGCCCGAGGTGATGGACGCCCAGCAGCATTACCGGCGTGCCCTGGAGCTGGGGCTGGCGCCGGATCCCGATTTCGAAAACACGTTGCGAACCGCATTGATCATTGCCCGGCTCAAGAAGCACTCGGTCCCGGGCCGGACCACGTCGGTGGAGCAGCGCACCTCGCCGCCCCGGCCCATCCCGATAACGGGGGAGAGTCGTTAACCGGGGAGATAGGGTATGGCCCGTTACCACCTGATTGCCTGTCATGTGTTGTGGAGGGAACTTTGCCATTATGCCTCCTTTTCGCCCCATGCCTTCACGTTCAACTTTTTGAAGCAGGGGCTTCACAATACCCCCGAGCTGCTGAAAGTGCAGCTCCAGAAGGCCGTGGATGAAGCTCCTGAGGAATGTGATGCGATTCTTCTTGGCTACGGTTTGTGCAGCAACGGGGTCGCCGGGCTGGTGGCCCGTGCCAAACCGCTGGTTATTCCCCGGGCCCATGACTGCATCACGTTTTTCCTGGGCTCCAAGGAACGGTACCGGGAGTATTTTGACTCCCATCCCGGAACCTACTGGTACACACCCGGCTGGATCGAATGTTCCGTGCAGCCCGGGCAGGACCGCTACAACCTGCTGAGGCGGGAATACAGCGAGAAGTACGGCGAGGAGAATGCGGACTACCTGATGGAGATGGAACAAGGCTGGATGAAGGAATACAATAACGCCGCCTATGTCGATCTCGGGTTCAGTGATACCGGCCGTTTCAAGGAGTATACACGGGAATGTGCTGAGTGGCTCGGCTGGAAAAGCGAGGAACTCCAGGGGGAACCCGGCCTGGTCAAGGCCTTCGTGGAAGGGCAATGGGATCAGGATCGTTTTTTGGTTGTCGAGGCGGGCCAGACGATTGTACCTTCCCACGGCGATTCTGTGGTGAAGGCGGGCTGATGGTTGTGCCGGAATATTTAGAACACAGGCCGCAAATTGCGCAAAAAGGGTAATTCCAATGAAATCACTGTTGATGGGACTGATCGGGTCGGGTATGCTGATGGCCGGCGGGTGCGTGACGATGGTGGACCAGAACACCATGGCGCAACAGCAGGCGGACATGGAGAAGATGCGCGAGGATGTGCAGCGCATCAATGAAAAGCTGAACGGCATCGAGCTTGA
>CAZMSS010000133.1:0-8164 GCA_964568965.1 uncultured Verrucomicrobiota bacterium
ATGCGCCATCCTGACTCGCGCGCTCGGATTTATTCTTGCATAACTCCTTCTCTTTGTGTCAAATGCGCCCGTTTCACCTGTAACGAAGAAAGCGATTTTTTATGCGTTTAAGCCAGACTTTGATACCTACCCTGCGCGAGGCGCCGCAGGATGCTGAAATTGCCAGCCACAAACTCATGATGCGGGCAGGCCTGATCTCCAAACTCGGCGGCGGCCTGTATACCTTCCTTCCCGCCGGATTGCGCGCCCTGCGCAAGGTCGAGCGGATCGTCCGCGAGGAAATGGACCGGGCGGGTGCCCTCGAGGTCCTGATGCCCGCCCTCCAACCCCGTGAAATGTGGGAGCAGTCCGGCCGCTACGCCGTCCTGCGTGAATCCATGTTCAAGCTCAAGGATCGCCAGCAGCGCGAAATGGTTCTGGGCCCGACCCACGAGGAAGTCATCACCGATGTCGTCGCCCGGCAGGTCAGCTCGTACCGCCAGCTTCCCAAGACCTTCTACCAGATCCAGACCAAGTTCCGCGACGAGCTCCGGCCCCGCTTCGGCCTGATGCGCGCCAAGGAATTCATCATGAAGGACGCCTACAGCTTCGACGTGAGCTGGGAAGCCGCCGACGCCAGCTATCAGGCGATGTACGACGCCTATATCCGCATCTTCAAGCGTTGCGGACTCCGCACCAAGGTGGTCGAGGCCGATACCGGCGCCATCGGCGGCGATTTCTCCCACGAGTTCATGGTGCTCGCGGATTCCGGCGAAGACGGCATCGTGGAGTGCGAGTCCTGCTCCTACGCCGCCAATCTGGAACGCGCGGAACGGTTGACGCCCAAGAACGAAGCCACCACCACCGACAAACAACCCGAAAAGGTTGCCACCCCGGGCAAACGCACCATTGAGGAAGTCTCGGCGTTCCTGAAGATCGCCCCCCATGACCTGATCAAGACCCTTATCTATGTTGCCGACGGCAAGCCGCTCGCGGTACTCGTTCCCGGCGACCGCGAGTTGAACGAGCACAAGCTGGCCCGTATTCTCGGCGGCGTTCCCCTCCAGATGGCCGACGACCAGACCATCGCCAAGGTCACAGGCGCCCCGGTCGGGTTCGCCGGCCCCGTGGGGCTCACAATCCCCATCTATGCCGATGTGGAGCTCCAGACGCCCCGGATCTCGGCCACCGGCGCCAACGCCGCCGATGCCCACCTGGTCAATGTGCTTCCCGGACGGGATTTCACCGTCACCGCGTTCCACGACCTCGTGACCGCCAAGGAAGGCGACAACTGCCCCCGCTGCGGCTCGCGGATGCGCGAAAAACGCGGTATCGAGGTCGGCCATGTCTTCAAGCTCGGCACGAAGTACAGCAAAGCCTTTGACGCCGGCTTTCTCGATGCCAGCGGCAACCGCCAGATCAGCGTCATGGGGTGCTACGGCATCGGGGTCACCCGCACCCTGCAGGCGATCATCGAGCAGAGCTTCGATGAGAACGGCATCATCTGGCCCATGGCCGTCTCCCCTTACCAGGTCTGCGTGGTTGTCCCCAACACGGGCCACGCGGAGAGCGTCCGGGTTGCCGAAGAAATCATCCGGGACCTCGAGTCCAAGGGCGTGGAAGTGCTCTTTGATGATCGCGACGAGCGACCGGGAGTCAAATTCAAGGACGCCGACCTGCTGGGGCTTCCCCTCCGGGCCGTCATCAGCGAACGGTCCCTGGCCGAAGGCAAGGTGGAAATCAAGCGGCGCACGGAGAAAGACAAGCAGATGGTTCCCGTCGCCGACGCCGTCTCTTTCATTCACACTATCATTCAAGGAGAACTCACATGACCAAACGAGAACTAGTCGTCCGCATCGCCGAAGATTCCAAACAGGAGGTCGCGGAGGCCCAAACCCACCCCGCCGATACTTCGCTGAAACTATCCGAGGCGCTTTCCCAGCAGCAGGTCTTTTTCGTCGTCCAGAAGACGCTTGATTACATCACCGAGAGCCTGGCCAAGGGCGAAACCATTGAGTTCCGCGACTTCGGTGTTTTCGAAATCAAGACCCGCAAGCCCCGCATCGGGCGCAACCCGAACAAGCCGGAAAACACGGTCGTCATCCCCGAGCGCAGGGTCGTCAAGTTCAAGCCCGGCAAGGAAATGAAAGCCAAGGTCCTGAAGGCGTGAAGAAGGAAGCAGTGTTCAGTTTTCAGTGTTCAGTATTCAGATAAAGCAAATACAGAACTCACGCCGCCGGGCCCATATGCTGAGGATCTTAGTCCTGTTCTGAACACTGAATACTGAACACTGAATACTGGAGACTACACTCCCATGACAGAACCCCTCAACTTCAGCGCCCCTCGCGGCATGCGGGATTTCTACCCGGACGACATGGCGGTCCGGAACACGATCTTCGAGGCCTGGGCCGCTGCGGCGCGCCGGTTCGGCTTCGAGCAGTACGATTCCTGTGTCGTCGAAAGCCTGGACCTGCTCAAGCGCAAGGGCGGCGAGGAAATCCAGGAGCAGATCTACTGGTTCAAGGACAAGAGCGACCGGGAGCTGGCACTCCGGGCCGAGATGACCCCCACCCTCGCCCGCATGATTGTCGCCAAGCAGAACGAACTCGCCTTCCCCATCAAGTGGTTCACCATCGCCCAGTGCTTCCGCTACGAACGGATGACCCGCGGCCGGAAGCGCGAACATTACCAGTGGAACCTGGACATCGTCGGCGAACCCTCCGTCCTCGCCGAAGCCGAAGTGGTGATGGCGGCCGTCGAAGCCTTGAAGCAGCTCGGACTCGGGAGCGGAGATGTCCGCGTCCATGTCAACAGCCGCGCCCTCCTGTCGGACATTCTGGCGAAACTCGGTATTCCCCGGGACCATCACGCCGCTACCTTCCTCGCGCTGGACAAGCGGGGGAAAATAGCCGACGAGGAGATTGCCAAGCTGCTGGCCGGGGAAGGCCTCGGGCAGGAGAGCATTGACGCCACATTCCGCGTCCTGAGCCTTACGTCACTTGACAGTGTGATCGAGATGCTGGGCGAAAGGACCCCGGCACTGGAGCATTTCCTGGCGTTCTTTGACATCATGAAGCTCTACGGGGCCGGGGATGTCGTGAAATTCGACATCTCCGTCATCCGCGGCCTCGGTTATTACACGGGCATCGTGTTCGAGGGATTCGACGCCGGGCGCAGCCTGCGGGCCATCTTCGGCGGGGGCCGTTACGACAACCTGCTGGGCGACCTCGGCGGGAAACCCATGACCGCTGTCGGTCTCGGATTCGGGGATGTCGTTATTGCCGAACTCCTCGCCGAGAAGGCCAAGCTCCCCCCCCCCTCCGCCCAAAAGGACCTGGCCGTTTCCTACATGGAAGACGCCCAGCGCGACACAGCGATCCGGGTGGCGAAGGCACTTCGCGACGGCGGCTCCAACGTGGATATCGCCCTGCACCCCGAGAAACCCAAGCACTTCTTCGCCCGGACGGGGAAGGCTGGCTTCCGGAGGGGGCTCTACCTTGGTCCGGATGATCTGGCCAAAGGCAGTGTCCGGATCAAGAACCTGGCGGATCGCACCGAGCAGGAAGTCACCTTATCGAGTCTGGGCGTTTAAAGATCCGTCATGCAAGTCATCCCCATCGTTGTAGGCGCCTTCCAAGTCAACTGCTACCTCGCCGTCTCTGATGGCGGGCAGGCGCTGGTGATCGATCCCGGCGAGGACGCGGGCCAGATTGCCGTCGCCCTGCGGGAGAGGAAACTTACGGTGGCCGCCTACCTGATCACCCACGGGCACATGGACCATATCGGCGGGCTGGCGGAATTGACCCGTCTGTTCCCCGCCCCGGTGGCCATCCATCCTGCGGACGGAGCGTGGGCCTTCAGTCCGGCCAACGCCATGCCCCCCTACTACGACATGCCGGAACGCCCGGCGAACATTGACCGCCATCTGGCCGACGGCCAGCAGTATGAGGATGGCGGCCTCCGCTACGATATCATCACGACCCCCGGCCATTCTCCCGGCTGTGTCTGCTTTCATTTTCAGGCTGAAAAAACCCTTTTCACCGGCGACACCCTTTTCAGCGGCTCCGTCGGGCGTACAGATCTGGAAGGAAGCGATGAGCCCCTGATGGAGTCATCCCTGCGCCGTTTGGCCCAATTGCCCGTCGACACGCTGGTCTATCCCGGCCATGGCCCCCGCACCACAATCGGGCGCGAGAAACAGGATAATCCGTTCTTGAGATTCCTTGCGTAGATCTTATTATTCCCATCCTTATTCAATCTTGAATTGCTTCAAGATTAACGGGAACAACGGGTCTAAGAAAACGAAACGGTTGAACATCGGGAGGCTGGCGGATGCCGACAATCATCAATCTCGCTGCAATTGACTACGTGATCCTGGGCGTCTATTTCCTGTTCGTGCTTGGAATCGGCCTGGCCCTGAAACGCTACATGAAAACAGGGGAGGATTTCTTCCTCTCCGGGCGGGCGATCCCCGCCTGGATCTGCGGCCTGGCCTTCATATCCGCCAACCTGGGCGCACAGGAAGTCATCGGCATGGCCGCCTCGGGCGCAAAATACGGCATCATGACGAGCCACTTCTACTGGGTGGGCGCCATCCCGGCGATGGTGTTCGTCGGCGTCTTCATGATGCCGTTCTATTACGGCTCGAAGGCACGGTCGGTGCCCGAATACCTCAAGCTGCGGTTTGATGAAAAAACACGCACCTTCAATGCGATGACGTTCGCGGTGATGACGGTATTCTCCTCCGGCATTTCAATGTATGCGCTGGCCCGCCTATTCGAACTGCTGCTCGGCTGGAATTTCCACTTCAGCATTTTTGCCTCCGCCGTCATTGTGTTGATCTATATCTATCTCGGCGGGCTGACCTCTGCGATCTACAACGAAGTGCTTCAGTTCTTCCTCATTGTGCTCGGGTTTCTGCCGCTGGTGCTGATCGGCATGAAGGATGTGGGCGGGTGGCATGCCCTCGTCGGCAAGCTCGGTGATGTGGCCGTAGGCCACGGGTATGCGGCGGGCACATGGACGGAATCATGGCAGCACACCGGGGCGGCTGCCGCCAACCCGATGGGCGTGGAATGGTTTGGCGTGGCCATGGGCCTGGGGTTCGTGCTGTCGTTCGGGTACTGGTGCACGGACTTCCTTGTCGTGCAGCGCGCGATGGCGGCCAACTCGATGTCCGCCGCCCGCAGGACCCCCCTGATCGCCGCCATCCCCAAAATGCTCTTCCCGGCCCTCGTGATCCTGCCCGGCATGATTGCCATTGCGCTGCATGCCAAGAGCGGGGGGTTCCTGCCAATCGGCAAGGACGGCAGCCCGGATTACAACATGGTGATCCCGACCATGCTGGCCAGGTATTTCCCTCCCGGTATGCTGGGCATCGGACTGACCGCGTTGATGGCGTCGTTCATGAGCGGCATGGCGGGTAATGTCACGGCCTTCAACACGGTGGCGACCTACGACATCTACCAAAGCCATATCCGCCCGAATCAATCGGACTCCCATTATCTGCGGGTCGGCCATGTCATGACGATTGCCGGCATCCTGGTCAGTGTCGCCTGTGCTTACGCGGCCTCCAAGTTCAACAACATCATGGACATGCTCCAGCTGGTGTTCGGTTTTGTGAATGCGCCTCTGTTTGCCACCTTCCTGCTCGGCATGTTCTGGAAGAGGACAACCGGGCATGCCGCCTTCTTCGGGTTGATAGCAGGCACGGCGACCGCCGGGCTGCACTGGGCGCTGACCGTTCCGGCCGGCGCGACGCACTGGATCAAGGGCGGCTGCCTCGGCACGCTTCACACCTACCCGGTAGAGATGGCCCAGAACTTCTGGGCCGCCATCTTTGCCTGGGCGGCCTGCTTCGGGGTAACCATCGCCATTTCGCTGGTTACGAAATCGAAGAAGACTGACGAGGAATTGACCGGACTGGTCTATTCACTGACCCCGAAGATCGTGGATCACCATGAAGCCTGGTACAAGCGGCCCGCCATACTCGGGGTGATCGTGCTGGCCGGGGCTGTGATCCTGAACATCATTTTCTGGTAGAAGAAGGAGGCAGGACTATGAATCTCGATATCCGCATGCCCATGGGCATCATGTTTGCTGTTTTCGGAGTGATTCTTGTCGGCTGGGGACTAGTCACCGCCCATGACCCGATGTATCAACGCTCACTGGGCTACAACATCAATCTGGTATGGGGGGGCGTTTTGCTCCTCTTTGGCCTGGTCATGATTGCCTTCGCCCGCAGGGCGATGAAAAAAACGTGACGGGTGCCGCTTACGGGATTGAGCGGGATCCGGCACCACGCTGACGGCGGACCTCGTAAAAAAAGATTCCCGCCGCCACCGCCGCATTCAGGGACCCGATGTGGCCCACCTGCGGGATCTTCACCACGGAATCGCACCGGGCCAGGATGTCCGGCCGCGGGCCCACCCCCTCATTGCCAATCACGACGGCACACCCCCCTGTAAAATCGTGATCCCTCAACTCCCCGCTCGCCTTTTCGCTCGCGGCAACAAGGTGGATCCGCTTCGCCCGCAACCCGTCCACCAGCGTCGCCAGATCAGGCACCCTCACAATCGGGACCCGGTTCACCGCGCCGGATGAACTCCGGACCACCATGCTGGTGACCCCGACCTGCCCGGCCTCGCCGATAAATACGGCGTTCGCGCCGAACACTTCGGCCGACCGGATGATGGCACCGAAGTTGTAAGGATCCTGGATGCCATCCAGAACGACAATAAAGGGAGCAGGCGGCAGCGCACCGAGGACCTGGGCTTCCCCGGAATAGGGGAAATCCGTCATGCGGGCAAGATAACCCTGGTGTTCCGTGGTGTGGCACAGGCCGGCCAGAACCCCGGGATCCTCAATGGAGGGCACGATGCCCAGGCGGGCCGCAGCGCCCTGAACCTGCCCCAGGAGATCAGGCGGAAGCTGCCGGGACAGGTAAAGGTCCAGGATCTGCCAGCGCCCCGCCTGAAGGGTCTCCATGACGGCATTACGTCCCCAGATCCAGCATTTCTGGTGGCTGCCGAGCAGTTTCTTTTTTCCCTTACCCCGGCTGTGTCGCTCCATGATGGAAATCCCTTCTCTTCCGGGAAGGAACGGCTTACCGACGGGGCGTCAGGCCCCCGAGGGCGGGATCGATCACGGGCATGTCCTTGGCGAAGAATTCCTTGGCCGCACTCACGACATCATCCGTCAAGTCCGACTTGTTGCGAACATACAGGATATTGGGGCCGGCATAGGTCACGATATCGACACCGTGCTTCTGGGCCACCTTGTTGACGAAGGGCTGAACCCGTTTGCGGAAACTTGCCACGGCGCCCTGCTCGAACTGCTGCATCTGCCCCTGGATCGGCTGGATGCTCTGCTGGAACATCTCGTTGGACGCCTTGATCTGGCCGCTGATCTTGTCTTTTTCCACCTGGGTCTTGGCGGTCTCCATCTTTTCCTTCAGGGTCTTAACCCGCGTATTGTAAGCCTGCAGCAAGGCCGTCCCCTTCGTGTAAAAATCCATCTTCTGGCGCTCCTTCTCGATTTTCTGGAGCATCCCCACATCCTTGAAGACGCGATCCATATCAACCACCGCGACCTTGTGCGGGTTCATGAAGAACACACTCCAGGCCAGCAGGCCGACCAGGACCACCACATACATCACTTCGTACCAACGTATTTTCCGGCTTTCGTTCATTTCCATGACTGACTCCTTTTTATTCGTTAAACAGAAAATCCCTTGACCTTTGCCTCACACTCCGAACAATACATGACTTCGGCCCGGGTGGCGAAATGGCAGACGCAAGGGACTTAAAATCCCTTATCCGCAAGGGTGTGTGGGTTCGAGTCCCACCCCGGGCACCACACCTAGAACTATGTTTTATTCAATTTTTTCAGAGCTTTCACCCTCCCGCCAATCTTCCTTCATGCTTCCTCTGTAATCTTTAGCTTCATGCGCAGGATGCAATAAAAGGTTACAGCGGAAACACAATCCAAACATAGGGCGTCCGCATTCATTGGGTAAGGTAGGAAAACTGGCAGTTAGCCGCAAGGAATAAAGGGGTGAGTGATAAGACTAGGCATCCGGTCGGCCTCTATGGGGTAATCCTGCGCATCCGATATTCATCGCTCTTCCGGTGGCTCTCGGACATTAACGGGGGCACCCGCTGTTTTACCTAGGCACACATCACTC
>CAZMSS010000134.1:0-8104 GCA_964568965.1 uncultured Verrucomicrobiota bacterium
CTCAACCCCGTTCTTGATCAATGAAAAATCCCCCCACAAACCCAGAAGCGCCAAAAAAGTACTGTGCGGATGTGTATTGTTGATTTTGATCGGGCTAAGTCGGAACTGTGCGGCTGGCGATGCAACGGCTGACATCAAAAAATATTTTGCATCTCATCCAGCGGAGACAAATAAGTTCATAGCGTTTCGACTCACATCCGTAAAAACCGAGCGAATTAGTGCGCAAGAGCAAGGGGATCTTTTGCAGCTTTTCTATTCTGAAAAAGGTAAGGCGGAAGGGAAGTCAGCAGAGGAGCAGAGTAAGGTCGAGAAAAAGCTTAGAATGATGAGAAGTATGGACAGAGATTTCTTTGCATCATTGCTGCGGAAGGTTGATGAAGATGATCCAATATTTTGGTATAAATACAATACGGATGTGGAAAAAGGAACGGTCGAGCAAGGTTACCTCGTTGTGAAAAGAAGTGGCGATATTGAGAAAATCTCCTTGGACAGATAGTGGCGACGGCATCCGTGTCGCATCGTAATCGCGCACATTGTAACCGTGTCGCGAGGGGTCGCCCATCAAAGAGTAGGAGTCAATAGGCAATAATTCTTCGTGCCGCCATTAGGGGTAATGTCTGGGTCTGGCTGAAAAGCACAAATTAGTCGTTGATAAGAGAAGCCATGGGCTACCACCTGAAAACCGCTGACGATGTCGAGACCTGCTCCCTGCCTCCCACCCCCTCTGCCAAGTACACGTTGTGTCATCGAAAACCCTTTAGGGGCCCCATTTTCATATGGGTACTTTCCACCAAGTACACGGACGAGGAGACAGGACTGCTGTATTTCGGCTATCGGTATTATCAAGGCCAGATGGGCAGGTGGGTGTCGCGGGATCCGATTGAGGAAGAAGGGGGGGGAAATCTAGTCAGTTTTTGCGCAAACCAGCCAGAGACGGCTGTCGACGCTTTTGGACTGACATTGTACGTAGTGGCACCTGATTATGAAGGATTCGGCGGAATGCCGAAAGGGCTGAAGGATGACGTTGATTCATGGAATAAGGAGTTGCAAGGTGCCGTTGCCGAGATGACTAAACAACTGTCGTCAGTGAAGGCCGACGGCTACGAATATAAGTGGTACGTTTACAACACAGCGCTCAAACAACCCTTTGCCGAGACAGTCTCTCGCGAGGAGTTCGAAAAGCGTCTCAAAACAGAAACCGTTGAATTTATTCCAACGCAGCTCGAAAGTGTTGATGGTGAATTTCAGGCGGTCGAAAAAGCGGTAGCTCGTCATACTCATGATTGGGACTATACAGGATATTGGCATCACGTATCAGGAATTAACACAGTGCCCTTGATGAAGGGGAAAAAGCCGAGTGGCATTTCGGTTTCTCGAGATGATCTCGCGCTTAAGATGGCAGATATTCAGCCGACGTCAGGAAAGTTTGTTTATGTGTCTTGTATCGGTGCTGGGAAGCCAAGTAAATGGAAGAAAACTGGGCAATTAAATAAAGATGACGGCCACGGCTACGAGCCAATAATCAGAAAAGTCGGCGGTAAGACCAGTTGTGAGTTTTCATGGATCTCTGCGCGACTCTGGGCTCAATACATGCCGGGTAACGCAAGCAGCGGGGGCATGCCGTGAAATTCCCGTGGAGTGTGTTATGTCTAGCGGGATGCTGCATCTTGGTTGTGTGTGTGTCAGCATGCAGTAGGTTTTGCGAGCGCGAAAGGGGTGGTTCGTGTGACTCCTCCCCGCGAGCCGATAATGACATTCTTGTTTATGGTTTGATAATTAAGAAGCCTGATGTGAGCGTAGGGCGGATTGCAATATCGAGCAACGAGGCTGTTGTGCGAATGAGTGTACAAGTGGCGAATGATCGTGCGACTCGGGTGATGTTAAAGATTGGGGCAACCGATCCTTTGCAGATTGTCTCCGTTGATGTCCGGTATGCGAACGGAACTGAAAAGCGATCATTGTTTACCCTGACATCAGAGGGACGCCAGAAAGAGACATATGTCGCTTTGTATCCTGGTTCAAGTGATATGGAGCCGTATGCCTCTTATGAATTTAGTTCTTTAGTAACAGTGCCAATACATGAGGCGCCGATTTCCAGCGTAGAGGTGAGCGCGGCTCTGCAGATAACTGCCTATTCTGCTGGCTCGTCGGACGCAAGCAGATCAACAATCTGGTTGCATGGTTCGTCCGACAACTGTAACCGCGCACCCGCCGTCTCGCAATGATCAAAACGGCCGTTTTCATTGCCTTCGCTTCCTGGAAACTCGTCATTCCTTTCCATCGGGCATAAAATTCCTCCATAAGGAGGATATGCCATGAAAGCAAGATATTGCCAGTATTGCCGGGATCCGTTCCATCCTGAGATCCACAATGCCTGGCATCAGAAGTATTGCCTGAAAGACGACTGCCAGCGGGCCCGCAACCGCATCGGTTGCCGGCGATGGCGTCTCAATCATCGTGAGTACAGCAACAACAACGAGGATCATCGTGTCGAGGCCTGGCGGGTACAGCATCCAGGGTACTGGCGAAGGGATCGCCGGAAATTCCTGTCGGTCGATATCATGTTGCCTGCCTGCCGTACGGTTGATTGCGGCGTGGGAATGAGGATCAGCGACCGGGACGGGTTTACGTTACAACACGTCGTTATTGCCAATACCTGCAAATGGCAGGCCGTTTGCATGAGTGTGGGAACTACGTTACAAAATGTCGTTCACGGGGCGGGGGGTTGGGCCTATCGTTTCGGGCATGAACAGGAAGAAAGTCATGCCACTTCTGCCGCCGGAAACGGCAATCCGCCTGCTTGAGCGGGTGGTCCATCTCTATGCCAGGACATTTGAGGACAATCCTGAGGGGCGGTCCTGCCTTGAGCGCCAGGGTATTACCGATGCCGGGTTATACAGTCGCCACCGCATCGGCTATGCTGCCGGCACGCTGAACGACCTGTTGCCCAGGGATGGACACCTCAAGGATGATCTGCGGACACTGGGGATCTTTCTCGATGATCTTCCGGCTCCGGAGGCAGGATCAGGGCAGGCTCCAAAGGAACGCTTCGCGGGATGTGTGGTGTTCCCGGTCCATGACGTCGAGGGACACCTCATTACCCTTTGCGGCACACCCCATGACAACGACGCCTGCAAGAGCCTGTACCTGCCGGGGCGTCCGGTCGGTATCTGGAACGCGGCGGCCATGAAGATGTATCCAGACCTCATTCTGGCCGGATCGGTCATGGATGCGCTCTCGGTGATGATGGCCGGGCACGGCAACGTCATGGCCATCCCGGGGTTGAGCAACCTTGGGGATGCGGATGCCGTGCTGTTGAAGACATATGGTGTGAGTTCCGTGAAGTTGCTGTTATCCGGTGAAAAGGCGTCTGCCAGGGCAGTGGCCAAACTCCTATCCCGGCTTGAGTCCCAGGGTTTGGCCCCAACAATCTTAACGCTGCCTGCCGGCCAGGACGCCAACAGTTTTCTGCTTGAACATGGCGTCCAGGCACTGGCCTCATTCCTCTCGTCGCCTGCTGTCCCTACGAAGGCTGTGACAAAGACGCCGGTAGTGCCGGTCGATGAGGCGGGTGCCCCGGTCATGAGCGGAGTCGGCATTACGTTGACCTGCGGGCTCCGCCGCTATGAGGTGCGTGGGTTGGAGAAGGGGCTGCGTCGGCTCAAGGCGACGATTCGTGTGGAACAGGGAGGGAAACTCCATGTTGATACGCTCGACTTCTATTCGGCAAAGTCGCGCCGGGCACTGGCGCTGGACCTGTGCCGGGTTTTCGAGGAGACGCCGGAGACGATCGGCTCCGACCTGGACAAGCTGGTTCGGCACTGCGAGAAAATGCCGGAGGGGCAGTTGTCAGCGGGCAGTGAGCAGAAGGCAGTGGATGAGAAGATGACTGCCGCTGAACGGGCGGTAGCGCAGGAGTACGGGAAGTCGCCGACGCTCTTCGAGGATATTCTGGCGGACTTCGAAGTGTGCGGGCTGGTGGGGGAGCGTGCGAACAAGTTGCTGGCATACCTGGCCATGACGAGCCGGAAGATGGAGGATCCGCTCTCGATGCTGATCGTCTCAAGCAGCGGTGCGGGCAAGACTGCTTTGCAGGACAAGGTGCTGTCGTTCTGTCCGCCGGAAGACCTGGTCAAGCTGACCAGCCTCTCAGGCAAGGCGCTCTTCTACAAGGAACAGATGAGCCTGCGCCACAAGGCGCTGTCGCTGGAGGAAGGTGCGGGGGCCACGGAGGCGGGGTACGCGATCCGCAACCTCATCACGGCGAGGGAACTGGTCATCGAGGTGGCCATCAAGGACAAGGCGACGGGGCGGCTCACGACGATGACCAACCGTGTCGAGGGGCCGACGGCGGTGTTTATCACGACAACGGATCCTGACACCGATGCGGAAACCCGCAGCCGCTTCTTCGTCACCGGCATCGACGAATCACGGGAACAGACCCGGGCCATCCTTACCCTTCAGAGGAGGCGGCATTCGATGGGGGGCCTGGCTGATCGCGGCGGGGTGGATCAGGTCCTGAGGAAACAGCGGAACTTCCAGCGGCTGTTGCGGCCGTTGGATGTGGTGAATCCCTATGCCGAGCAGTTGACCTATGGCGATGACCGGCTACAGGGGCGGCGTGACCAGCCGAAGTATCTGAACCTCATCAAGGCAGTGGCGTTCCTGCGACAGGGACTGAAACCCGTCATGACCACCCGGCAGGGCCGGGAGTATATCAGGGTGGAGGTGGAGGACATCCGGTTGGCCAATGAACTGGCGACAGAAATCCTGGGCACGAGTCTTGTCGAACTGAGCACGCCGGGGCGGGGACTGCTGATGCAGATCGAGGCGATGGTGGAAGGCATGCTCCCGGAGGGGGAGCCGGGCTCGTCGCGTACGGCGGTCATATTCACCCGGCGCGAGGTGCGCGAGTTCACCGGCTGGGCGAATGCGCGTGTGCATAGGTACCTAAAGGAACTGGTGGACTTCGAGCATGTGGTGAGGGAGTCTGGCCGAAATGGCGTGATGAGCCGTTACCGGCTGGTCTGGGATGGGCAAGGGAGGGACGGACTGCGGTTCGTACCAGGGGCGTGTGGCGTGGACGGTCTGGGACTGAAACCAGTAGAGGAGTTAAAAGCGCCATGACAGTCCACCTTTTCACACCTTTTCAGGGCTTTTCACCACCTTTTCACCACCTTTTCACGAGGGAATTTCAGGGCAAGTCGTTGAAATCAAACGGGTTGAACAGGAACCTTTTCATAATCAAGGGAGCGCAAGAGTATGAGAAAAAAAGTACCGGGTCATAACCGAAGCGAGGCTGTTGCCGTGAAGCAACCGTACTGCACTTTTCTGGCCGCGATGAAGCAACGCTGGCAGAGTGATGACACGGTGAAGAGTGCGTGTTTTTCATTTGGGCATTTAGATGCCTTCCTGGAGGCGGAGAGCAAAGCCTTCAGCGACATCACGGACGATGATCTTAACCGCTTCCGGCGGTTGTTGACGGAGCATGGGTTGGCGGTGTTGAGCGTGGACTTGATATTCCGCTATGTGCGGCAACTGTTCCGGTGGCTTACCCGGACAGGGCGGATCTTCCTCGATCCGGCGGCGGACTGGGTTATCCCGATACCTGATCGGCCCCTGCTGGATGCGCCCACCGAGGAGCAGATGGTGGCGCTCCTGCGGCAGCCGGATGTATCCACCCCGCTGGGGGTGAGGGACCGTGCCTTCATCGAGGTGGCGTACTCCACCGGCGCGAGGCGGGCGGAACTGGCGGGCCTCAAGATCCACGACCTCAATCTTAACGACGGCCTGTTGCGCCTCATGGGCAAGGGGCGCAAGGAGCGCATGGTGCCGCTGGGCAGGGAGGGGGTGCAGTGGCTGCAGACCTACCTGACCGATATCCGGCCACGACTTGCCGCTCTGGGCAGGCCGGACGAGGACCGGCTCTGGCTGGGGCATGAAGGCAAGCCTATCCAGGAAGTGGGACTGCGCATGATGGTGCGGGTTCGTTCCATCCGGGCAGGACTGAAGCCCGTCTCGTTACACTCGCTCCGGCGGGCATGTGCCACGCATATGCTCAGGAACGGGGCGCATCCCGTGCAGATCCAGACGTTGCTCGGGCATGCCGACCTTACCTCTCTGAGCCAGTATCTGCGGCTCACGATCCGGGACATCCGGAAGATGCACGCCTCCAGCAAGGTGGGTCGTTGATATGAAAACACTGCGTGACCAGTTGGCGGCGTTCCTGGAGCATGAGAAGAATCACCGCTACAGTCACTGCACATTGAAGAATCACAAGTCCACTTTGACCGCCTTTGTGGCATGGCTGGAGACGCAGCTCGTGGTGACTGCCGACCGGTTGGGGAAGGCGCAACTCGACGCCTGGTTGCGGCATCTCAACAGCCACCGTACCCCGCAAGGCCTTCCGCTTAAAACGCAGGCTCTCAACCATTACATCATCAATGCCCGCAGGTTCCTTGATCACCTTGCGGCACGGGGCATTGTGCCCGTGCCATTGGCCTCGGCATTGGAATGCATCAAGGCCCCGAGACTCCTGCCGCAGAGCATATTGACCCATGCCCAAGTCCGTAAACTTCTGGACAGGGTGCAGACCGGCACGCCCGAGGGGAGCCGGAACCGTGCCATGATCGAACTGCTCTACTCCAGTGGCCTGCGTTCCGCCGAACTCCTGGGGCTCGATGTGGGCGATGTCGACTTCGGGAATGCGACGGCCATCGTCACCGGCAAGGGGCGCAAGCAACGGGTGGTGCCCATCGGCAAGACCGCTTTGCGGTGTCTTGAGAACTATCTGAAGGCCATGCGGCCCTTCATGGTCCGCAATCCCGCTGAGCGAGCGATGTTCATTAATCGCCAGGGGGTCCGACTGCGCTACAACGCCTTCTGTCAGATCGTCGCCACCTGCGCGGGTGGCTCCGGTATGGAGAAGGTACGCATCACGGCCCATACCTTCCGCCGGAGTTGCGCCACTGAGTTGCTGCGGGGCGGTGCCAATATGTATCACGTGAAGGAGCTGCTGGGTCACGAGTCTCTGGAGACCTTGAAACACTATGCCAAGCTGACCATCACCGACCTCAAGAAGGAGCACAGGAGGTGCCATCCGAGAGAGCGGGAAACGGGCGAGCGGGGATTGCTTGACGGGGGGGAAGGCAATGAGTAGCGTAACATACATTGAATCAACTGGTGTCTGTGTAATGAAGAAACGCCTGTATATTGATGTTTGCACCCTGTGTCGGCCGTATGACGATCAGATGTTGTTGCCCATACGACTTGAGACGGATGCTTACTACCTGATCATGAGTCATGTTGATCAGGGAAAGTATGTAGCCGTAGCCTCGCCGGTTCATTTTGCGGAAGTGGCTGACATTGATGATGTCTACCAAAGGATTGAACTTGAGCAGTTGTTGAGTCGGTTTAGCTCGAAGGTGACATATGCGAGCAGTGTGAATGAACGGGCGGAGGATTTGGTCCGGTGCCGGCTAGGGGTTGCTGATGCGGCGCATGTGGCGTTCGCGGAGATTTCAGCGGATACATTCATTACATGCGATAAGGACTTGATAAAGCGGTGCCGGGCTTCCCGTGTGAAAATTGAAGTCTGCAACCCGTTGGAATTTGTGACGAAAGAGGAGTTGAAATGAAATCGATCGCGTTGCTTGAAGAGACCACGCTTGTTGAGCGGGGAGTCAGTTTGCTCATGAAGAAACTCGGACCTATCGAGGCGCAGCGATTCTTGGCACTGTCTTCCAGGAAACGCTTGGATTCTGTCAGTCGCCACCGGGCTTGGCAGAAAGGGCTGAAAAAAGAGGAGTTCTTTGCTCGCGTGATGCGGTAAATGTGATCCTTGAGCCCTGTCTGACTAGGCCGTAAAAAAGACAGTCGCATGGGGTTATTTTTCGCCCATTCTGCGGCAGAAATCCCTTCCTTCTTGCCTTGGTTTTCCGTAGACTCAGCCCCATAGGAGATTGCAATTCCCATGGGGTTTTTCATTTCAGACGAAAGCCAGTCCGCAGCAGTCCGCACCCCCGGCCTTAATCCCTCCTGTGTCATCAAAAAACCCGCTAGGGGCCCCATTTTCAAATGGGTACTTTCCACCAAGTACACGGAT
>CAZMSS010000135.1:0-8095 GCA_964568965.1 uncultured Verrucomicrobiota bacterium
GGTTGCAGCCTGCCGTGGCGGATTATATTTTCTTCAGCCATCTTTCCGATGAGCGCGGGCACCGGTTCGTCATGAAGGCGCTCGACCTGCGGCCCATTCTTGATCTCAATATGCGACTCGGTGAGGGAACGGGCGGGGCGCTGGCCATGACCCTGATCACCGCCGCCGTCAGGATGTACAACGAAATGGCCACCTTCAGCGGGGCGCATGTGAGCCAGAAGGATACATGAATGTCCAGTCTATCTCATGACCGTTAATGATACCTGTAACACGGAAAGTCATCGCCTCGATTGTTTTCCGGCCTTGGCACGGCGGCGGGAAGACGAGAGGAGTGCGTCCTCATCCAGGTCGCGCAGGTTCGGCTGGCGGAGGGCATCGTCGGGAACATGGAGCAGTTTCCGGAATTGGCCGGGGGTGATATTGATGGCGCGTTTGAATTCCCGGGTAAAGTGGCTCTGGTCAAAGAACCCGCAGGTGTCCCCGACTTCGCTGAGCCCGAGCGACGTGGTGGCGAGAAGTTTTTTCGCCTCGGAGATGCGTATTACCGTAAGCAGTTGCTTGAAGGTCTTCCCGGCTTCCCGGCGCAGGCGGTGGACGAGGGTCGAGGTACTGATGCCGATGGCACGAGAGGCAATGGCGAGGGTGACGTCGTCCTGATAGTGGGATTGAAGCCAGTTCGTGACGCGTTCCAGCAGGGTGCGTCCATCCTGGAAGGCGGGGGTATGGCCCTTGAAATAGTCCTGGATCCACTCAGCCACCTCGTAACAGCTCTCCTCGGTTGACGAGGCATGTTCCAGTCGCAGCATGTTGCGCATCTCCCGGCTGGTCGCCACCGCCCAGGGGGTGCCGTTGAGGATATCCTGGCTGGTCATGACGGCGAGCAGAACCCGGATGTGGGCCTTCAGCTTCGTCTGGTCCCAGTTGCTGGCCATGAGCAGCTTGGCCAGGTATTTTGAGACGAAGGCCATGGCGCCCTCATTGTCCTTCTGGTTGAGGAACGAAAGGAGCTGATAGGTGTCCCCCAGGATGTCCGGCGGTGCGGTTTCCTGCTTCCGGATATCCGCGAAGGCCTCGGCAATCCGCCGTTGCTGGATATACTGTTCGTTCTGCCGGCTGAAAAAGAGGCTTGAGTTGATTCCCGTGGAGAAGGTGGTTTCCATGACCAGCGTGCCCAGACCCCGCAAGGCGTTCGGGGTGATCTGTCGGAGGGAGGGGATCTCATCCAGAAAGGTTCCTGCTGTTGTGTTGGGCCATGTGCCGGTGAGCTGAAGCACGGCGTCCCGGATGTCATTCTGCTCCCCGGCAACGCAGAAACCGCCCAATTCAACGCCGCCGCAACATTTGTTGTGGGGGGCAATGGGGATGGTGACGAAGAGCAGGTTCGCCCAGCAGCGGTAGAAGCACGGCTCACCCGAGGCCATGGCATGGACCGTGGCATTGCGGCAGGCCACGCGGCAGAGCGAGGCGGCGACGGGATGCGCCAGCGCCCGGCGGCAGAAGTTGCAGACCTTGCGATTGCAGAACTGCTGATCCGCATACAAGGCGTGATAGACCGCCCCCTGGCTGGTCAGCCGCTCAATTTCATCGAGCAACCGGCTCGTCTTGGTGCCTGTGGTTCCCGGTTTGGTCATGCCTGAATATCCAATAATGAGGCTATATTATACAAGATATTTATTCATGAAAAAAGGCAGGATATCCCGAATTCTAGGGGATGCCATTTTCAACAGAACTGAGTGAAGGAGACAGGATGAAAACATTGATCGTGGTTGGGGAGAACATTCATTGCACCCGCGTCTACAAGGTGGGTGGGAACTTTGTAAAGCCCCATGGCGATGGCCATGCCATCGTCTATGGCGGCAAGGCTGATACCCGTTTCCTCCCCATTCCCCTGCGTTTCCTTGAGACGGCGGATTGGGCGGCGGGCAAAGTCAAGCATTGCGCCGTGGCCGTTTGGCAGGGGTTGTATGGTGATGCGGCGGGCAAGGCCGCGGCGGTGGATTACCTCCAGTATCTGGCGGCCAGGCAGGAGGCCGCGGATGCCTCCTTCCTTGACGTGAATGTGGATGAGTTCAGCACGGACATTGCCGAGCGCTGCCGTGCGGTGAAATGGGTGGCGGAGGTGGTGCAGGCGAAGAGCAAGCTGCCCCTCAGCATTGATTCCTCCAATCCCGCCATCCTGCGGGCCGGGCTGGAAGCCTGTGACCAGAAGCGCAGCCGCCCGATGGTGAATTCGGTTTCACTCGAGCGCCAGGAGTCCATCCCTGTCGCGGCGGAATTCAAGGCCGTGGTGATTGCCTCGGCTGCGGGCGAGAAGGATTTGCCCAGCGACACCGCGCAGCGTCTCGCGAACATCAGCCGCCTGATGCCGATGCTGGCCGCGGTGGGAATCAAGGGGAGCAGCATCTATGTGGACCCGCTGGTCTTCCCCGTGGCGACGGATTCCAACAACGCCCAGTCGTTCATTGAAGCCGTGGCGGCGATCCGTAAAACCTACGGCCCCGAGATCCATATCACCGGCGGGCTCAGCAATGTGTCGTTCGGGATGCCCGCCCGCAAGCTGATCAACCAGGTCTTTACCTGGATGGTTACGGAAGCGGGTGGCGACAGCGGCATTCTGGACCCGCTGCAGATGAACGCCAAGGTCCTCTCGGCGGTGGATACCACGACCGAGACCTTTAAACTGGCCAAGGCGTTGCTGACGGGCGAGGACTTGTTCGGCGTGGAGTTCATCACGGCCCACCGCGAAGGCAAACTGGGCGGGGAGTGACCCCGCGGGGTTTGAAATCCGGAACCGGGCGTGTGAGGCGTTTTGCAGTTACAGAGGCTCGTCCATGTCCATTCAACAGGATATCGAAAAAAAGATTTACCACATTGAAGTCCTGACGCCGAAGCAGAACTCCCTGGACTTGGACGGGGATCTGGAGAAGTTTGCCGGGAAGTTCAAGAAGGTCATGGAGGCGGGGTATGTCGCCTGCATCACGGACAACCCCATGGGGTTGCTGAGCTTCCAGGCCACGGATATCATTCCCGAGCTCGGGCTGGAGGTGAAGCCGGGACAGTTGTCGCTCCACCTGAACACCTTCCACACCAAGCCGGATCTCCACAACATACTCGATACGGCCGCCAGGCTGAACATCAGGGATGTGCTGGTGATTTCGGGGGACGGCAACGAGCGCCTCCCCAAGCTCAGCCCCGCCGCCATCGGGCTGACCTGCAATTCCGTGACGGCCGTGGAGCTGGTCGGCTATATCCGGAAGGCCTACCCCGGTGTCTTCATGCTTGGGGTGGCGTTCAATCCCTATGAGCCCCAGGACCACGAGCTTGAAAAAATGCACCGCAAGATCGAAGCGGGCGCCGAGTTTATCTGCACGCAACCGGTCCTCGGCCGTGATGAACGGGTGCTGGGGTTGAAGCAATTCGGGTTGCCGGTGTTTGTCGAGTGTTGGATGTCGAAAAAACTACACCTTCTGTCCGAATGCGTCGGGTACACGATCCCCGAGGATATGCCGTATGATCCCATGGCGAACCTCAAGGAGCTGCAGTCCGCGTATGCCGGCTTCGGGATGTATCTGGCCATGACGGGGATGAAGACACAATTTCCATTGCTGAAAGATTACTGGACTTGAAACAAGGAGCACCATGACTGCAAAAATTATCGACGGAAAAGAAATTGCCCAGCAGATCCGGTCTGAGCTGGCGGTGGAAATCAGCCGCATGAAGGTCCGGGGGGTTGTGCCGGGGCTGGGGGTGATTCTCGTCGGGGAAGATCCCGCCTCCAAGTCCTATGTAACGGCCAAGGAAAAGGCCTGTCACGAGATCGGCATCTTTTCGAACGACAACCGCCTCCCGGCGACCACGTCGCAGGCGGAGCTGCTGGCGCTGATCGCGAAGATGAATGCGGACCCGAAGATCAACGGGATCCTGGTCCAGCTCCCCCTGCCGAAGCATCTCAATGAAAGTGAAGTCCTGCTGGCGATTGACCCGGACAAGGACGTGGACGGGTTCCACCCGACCAATGTCGGGAGGATGGTGGTGGGTGAGAAGGCGTTCTGGCCCTGCACCCCGCACGGCGTGCTCCAGATGATGGCCCGCAGCGGAGTCAAGATCGAGGGGGCGCATGCCGTGATCGTCGGGCGCAGTAACATCGTCGGCAAGCCTCTGGCGAACATGCTTATGGCCAAGGGGAAGCTGGGCAATGCCACGGTGACCGTCTGCCACACGAAGACCAAGGACATCGGTCAATACACTCGGCAGGCGGATATCGTGATCGCCGCGGCCGGCCGGCCCAATACCGTGACGGCCGACATGATCCGCGAGGGTGCCGTGGTGATTGATGTGGGCGTGAATCGCATCGAGGACGCCACGAAGAAGGCGGGCTTCCGGCTGGTGGGTGATGTGGATTTCGAAGCGTGCAAGCAGAAGGCCGGCATGATCACCCCCGTTCCCGGCGGTGTGGGCCCGATGACCATTACGATGTTGCTCTATAACACGGTGGAATCAGCCAAAAGGGCAAACGGGTTATAGGAGAAGACCCTCTCCTCTCTCCTTTTCCGATGGGGGCGAGGAAGCCGATGCTCGTCGGGCGTTCGTGTGCCAGCGGGCCAGATTATTCAGGGGGATATAGTCGAAGAGGGGATGAACCACCCGGCTGTAGGTCTCCTGATCCATGGTTGCGAGAGCCTGCGGGGTAAGCTTGTCAGCCACCTCATCCAGCCAGGGGGTGGGTTCCTCCCGGCGCCACTGGCCCTGGTTCATGGGGCAGACCCGCTGGCAGTCGTCGCACCCGTAGATCCAGGGTCCCATTCTTGACGCCAGTTCACCGGGGATCGGCTCCGGGGCTTCATAGGTGAGATAGGCGATGCAATGGTGCATGCGCATGACATAGGGCTCTGTCAGGGCCTTGGTGCGACAGGCATCCAGGCAGGCGGTGCAGTTCGCCGGGCAGGGGGCCGGGGCTGACGGGGCATCCGGTTCCAGTTCGGCATTGACCATCCAGGACTCGATGTTGATCCAGGATCCGCACCCCGCGGCGTAGGCAAACCCGTTCTTCCCGATCCGGACAACCCCGGCGCGTACGGCGGCCTCGCGGGAGGGAACGCCGCCAGTTCGAACCCGTATCCCCAGGGCCGCCATTCCCTCTTTCATCCGCTTCGGCATAGTAGTATCAGGACAGGCTGGGATGCGCCGGTCACAGAGATAGTTGCGCCCGATATGGTTGGCCAGGGATTCGGGAATGGCATATTTTCCATAGCGGCGCACGCAGACCACGATGGCCCGGGCCCAGGGATTCATACCAAGGGGTTCCGCACGCCGCTCCAGGCGCCGGAACAGGTCGGCCGATTCCGGGAAACGCTGCGCGAGGGTGCGCAGGGAGATCCGGAAATCCTCAAACGGCTCCACGCCGGCGATCCCGCAGGCATGATAGCCGAGGTCTGCGGCGAGCAACTTGATCTGGTCTTTCAGTGTCATGGGTCGGAGGTGAATCATACCGTATTTCCATTCTCTGTGGTTCACAATTTTCAGATTTCGTTGTATGGTTTGGTAGTCCAAAATAAAAAGGAGGATGTATCATGCCGGAATTAAACGGGTCGAAGACGGAGAAGAACCTGAAGGAAGCGTTCGCGGGCGAATCCCAGGCACGGAACAAGTACACATATTTCGCATCGGTGGCCAAGAAGGAGGGCTACGAGCAGATAGCGGCCTTTTTCCTGGAGACGGCGGATCAGGAGAAGACACATGCGAAGCTGCACTTCCGGGCACTTGGCGGGCTCGGCGACACGCTTGCCAACCTGAAGGCGGCGGCAGGAGGGGAGCATGAGGAATGGACCGATATGTATCCCCGCATGGCCAAGGAAGCCCGTGCCGAGGGGTTTGATGAGATTGCCCGCCTTTTCGAGGGCATCGCCAAGATCGAGAAGGAACACCAGGAACGCTATCTGGCCCTCCTGAAGAACCTGGAAGAGGGGAAGGTGTTCAAGAAGGACGCGAAGGTCAAGTGGCGTTGCCGGGAATGCGGGTTTGTCTATGAAGGCACCAGCGCCCCCGCCAAATGCCCGGTCTGCCAGCATCCGCAGGCGTTCTTCGAGATCACTCCGGCCAATTATTGAGCCCGCTGAATAAAACCTCCGTCCCAATCGTCCATACCCATGGCGGAACCCATGCCAGCTGGTCTTGTGCAGCGTGCCCGCCAGGGGGACATGGATGCCTTTCTGGAGCTTTTCGAGGAGGCCCGGCCGACGGTGCATGCAGTGGCCCTCCGGCTGGTCGGGATTGACGAGGCGGAGGATGTGGTGATGGAGACGTATCTCAAGGCGTGGAAATCCATGCCCGGGTTCTCCGGACGGTCATCGTCCCGGACCTGGCTTTGCCGGATCGCCCACAATTGTGCGGTCGATTGGCTGAGGCGTCGCCGGAATGTGTCGCTGCCGGCACAGGACCGGGACGATCCGGAGGAGGCCGGGGATATGTCGATGCTGGCCGATCCGGCCCAGCGGCGTCCCTCTGAGCTGGTGGCTGGCCGTGAGTTGCAGTCGGCAATTGATTCCGCACTGGGGCGGCTGACGCAGGATCACAGGGTGGCGTTGATGTTGAGGTTCTCGGACGGCTTGAGCTATTCCGAAATCGCCGCTGCGACGGGGGTCTCGATCGGGACGGTGATGTCCCGGTTGTTTAACGGACGGCGCAAGATGATGAAGGCGCTGGGTGAACTGGGAATCAGCGCAACGGGAGGGTGGTAATGAGCAAGGTGTCATGGAACGATGTGCAGGCGCGGTTGCGTGAGCACCGCCCCTCGGGCGCGATCCGCGACGCCGGCACCTTCGGGGCGGATTTCAAGGCCCGCGCGCGGCTGGTCCGCCAGGAGGCTCCCGGAGGAGCGGGAACACCATGGGTGCCCCTGTTGCGGTGGGGGGTTGCCTCCTTTGCCGTCGTACTGGTCGTCGCGGTCACTGTGGTCTTCTGGCCGGTTCATTCGGACCTGATGACCCAGGTCAAGTCCTTGAGGGTTCTGGCGCCCTACAGCGGCGTGATTATTATGAATGACGAAGGCGGGCAGGGTACAGTAGTCTGGATCACAGACATGGAGACAGACGGTGGAGACAAGGGGTGATATGAGAAGGAACCTGACCTGGATCCTGATGATAGGCCTTATCCTGACGGCGGGGGTTTCCCTGGCGGGCTCAACGCTGAGCATCCGGCTGGTTGAAGCCAGCCATGCGGGGCAGGGTATGGGTGCGGGGTTGGGGGATGTGTCGAAGGTGCTTCAGGACAATCTGCCCTTCAAATCGTTCCAATTGCTGGCCAGCCGGTCCATGTCGCTGCCTGCCAATGGCGTGGCATCGCTTAATGCGGGGTTTGTGGCCCGTTGTTCAGGAAATCAAGGCAGCCTGAGTGTCGTGATCGAAAGCGGTGGACGCAAGGTCTTGCAGTCCACCGTTGAGCTCCGCGACGGCTCGCCCCTGATCCTGGGAGGCTTCTCCTCGGGCAAGGGCAAGTTGATCGTCATCCTCCTGGCGAAATAGTCCGTCAGAAGCCGTACGCGACCTTCAGTTGCTGTTCCGTGGGGAGCGCGGAATAATACTCGCCCCGGGGGCCGATATACTGATTTCCCGCCCGGCGCAGGGTTACGGGGGTATAGGACCCGTTGGAATTCTGAACATTGATCACGACCGTGGAGGCCAGTTCATTGGCTGCGCCCACCTGGGCGTTTACCGCACCCATTTGCGCGTTCACCTGGTCGGTTTGATGTCCCATGCTTCCGCCCAGCAGGGCACCCAGTGCTGCCCCCGCCACCATGCCCTCGCGGTTGCCAAAGGCACCATGACTGTTATTCCCGATGACCCCGCCGGCGACAGCGCCCAAAGCCGCTCCGATGGCGGCGTCGTTAAAGGCTGATCGATTCTGCTGATACTGGGGTGTTGCACACCCCGCCATCATCGCGCCCACCAACACCACTCCTGCCGTTTTCAAGACCGTCATCTTATTCATGGTTCCTGTTCCTTCTGTTGTAATCTGCCGAGATTGCTTTCGCGGCCCCTTTTGCCAATATCGCCGCCATGATATATAGACGAAGTGGCTGCGGCTTTTATTCTAAGGC
>CAZMSS010000136.1:0-7997 GCA_964568965.1 uncultured Verrucomicrobiota bacterium
TGCCTGTCTCGTGGGCTCGGAGATGTGTATAAGAGACAGGAAAGGCCCTGGTCATGGTGTCGTCAATAGGGATGAAAAATAGCTCGCAATAGCCTGACGATTTGATACTTATTCACGAGTTTTTTTTAGGGATGTGGGTATGAATTTGAAGAAACTGTTGTCCGAAGACACCATCATATTTAACCTCAAGGGTACGACCAAGGAGGCGATCATCGAGGAAATGGTGGATCACCTTGTCGTACGGGGGCGTATCAAGGACAGGGAGGCCGCGCTCAAGGCTGTTCTGGAGCGTGAGCAGAAGATGTCCACAGGCATGCAGCACGGGATTGCCATTCCCCATGGCAAGACGGATTCCGTCGACAAGCTGGTGACGGCCATGGGACTCAAGAAGGAAGGCGTGGATTTCGGCTCGATGGATGGCAAGCCCTCCATGATTTTCATCATGACGATCTCCTCAATCAGCCGCACCGGTCCCCACATCCAGTTTCTTTCCGAAATCAGCCAGGTCCTTAACGATCCCGAAAAACGGGAGCGCATTCTTAAAGCCCAGAGCTCTTCTGAAGTTCTGGATGTGCTCACGAATTGAGCATTTTGCAAATTTAAGAATTTTTGTTGTCTTTGGCCGCATCACCCCTATACTCATAATTGCGAATGGAGTCTATCCATTGGCAAGGGGAGGACTGGCCCATGGCTAAAATTGTTCTGATTGATGACGAACCGAGGATGTTGAGTCTACTCAATACCATCCTCAAGGCGGAGGGGTACTCCGTAACCTCGATTCAAGATGGCACCAAGGTGCCTGACTTACTGAATACCGAGACCTTTGACCTGATGATCACAGACATCCGGATGGCGCCTGTCAACGGGTTGGAGCTCCTTAAAATCGCGCGACAGGTGCGTCCTGCCATGCCGGTTATCATCCTGACGGCCTACGGTTCGGTTGAGACAGCCATAGAAGCCATGAAACTGGGTTCTTTCGACTATGTCACCAAGCCGTTCAAGATGGACGAGCTGTTGATAACGATTCAACGGGCCCTTGAATACAGCCGTGCCCTTTCTGAGAACATTGAGCTGAAGGAAGAGCTGGTCGGGCGGTATAAGTTCGAGAACATTGTGGCCGAGAGCCCGGCAATGCGGAATGTATGCGAGATGATCAAGCGTGTGGCTCCTGCTGATACCACGGTCCTGATTTCTGGTGAAAGCGGTACAGGTAAGGAGTTGGTTGCGAAGGCAATACATTTGAACAGCAAGCGAAAGGATAAGCGGTTCCTGGCCGTCAATTGCGCCGCCTTGCCTGAGCCCTTGCTGGAGTCGGAGATGTTCGGCCACATGAAGGGGGCCTTCACGGGGGCAACGGCCAACAAGGAGGGGCTTTTTGAGTGTGCTAGCGGGGGATCCCTGTTTCTTGACGAAATCTCATCGATGCCCTTGAGCATTCAAGGGAAGCTTCTGCGGGTGCTGCAGGAACGGGAAATCAGGCGGGTGGGAGGGAATGAAACGATTTCCGTGGATGTGCGCGTGATTGCGGCCACCAATACAAGCCTTGAAGCCATGATCAAGCTGGGGACCTTTCGCGAGGATCTTTATTACCGGCTCAGTGTCATTCCGATTGAAATCAAGCCGTTACGGGAGCGGCAGGAAGATATTCTTCCCCTTATTTATCATGTTCTTCGGCGTGAGGTCGGGGAAGGGCGCGAGCTTCCTAAGGTTACACCCGAGATCAAGGAGTTGTTCGAGCGGTATGCCTGGCCGGGGAATGTCCGGGAGCTCGAAAATGCCGTCAAACATGCGATTACGTTTGCCCAGGATAACAAGATCACCCCCGATGTGCTGCCGCCTAGAATCCTGAATCAGGTCAAGGCCATGGAACAGCACGGTGCCGGTACCCTCGAAGGTTCGGTTGATCCCCGGAATATATCGCTCAAGGCCTTTTTAAGGGAGCGGGAAAAGGAATATCTTGAGAAGGTTTTGTCGCTTACCAAGGGGGATAAGGAAAAAGCGGCAAAATCCCTGAAGATCAGTCTGGCAACCTTGTACAGGAAATTACCTGACGAGCCGGATTCTCCCGGGAAAGTGTGAAAATCCACCCTCCGGAATGTCAGAAATGAGAATGAAAAGACCCCGCCGACTTCAGGATTCCACTATTCCGGATCTTTTTGGTCTAAAAAGAAGGTAGGCACGGACATTGCTTAAGATATCATCGGCAGGAGCAAATAAATTGAAACGAATGTTAACTGGGGAAAAACGCATGAAAACAACGAAACAAGGTTTTACACTGGTTGAGATAATGATTGTTGTTGCGATCATAGGACTCTTGGCAGCAATCGCCATCCCGTCCTTTATGAAAGCGAGAACGCAGTCCCAGGCGAATGCCTGTATCAATAATCTTCGCCAAATTGAGGCCGCTAAAGAGCAGTGGGCGCTGGAAAAGCGTCAGAGCCAGAATGCAACTGTGGTAACCACTGAGGTTTTGGCTTACGTTAAGAATCCCTCTGCGACCACGAACTGTCCTGGCGGTGGAACTGTGACCTTCAATGTCATTGGAACCAATGCGACCTGCACGATTGCGACTCCGCTTGCTCACGTGTTGGCCAATTAATATAGCAGGACAAGAAATCTATTGAAAACACGGTTCCATACACATGGAACTGTGTTTTTTTGTGCGACGCGGAGATTGATAAGTGCGGAAAGTAGTGCCCGCCCTTGATCGATCGTGTTCAAGGGATCCCTCAAATACTATTAATCTGGTATTCTCATTTCCTAGGAGGCTGAGCGTCTGGTTTTTCTAAAATGAGAATATGAATCGTTGCGAAGACATCATTTAAGGTTTGTTATGGCGAATTGTTTTGAATTTGGTGTCAATTGAGGTTGATGTTGAATTTTGGCATGAGGATTGCTAACTAATCATGGCGTAGGGGATGGAACGGTTAACAAGTCAATAAAAGGAGATAGGAAAATGAAACAGATGAAGCAGGGCTTTACGTTGGTGGAAATCATGATCGTGGTTGCAATTATCGGCTTATTGGCGGCAATTGCCATTCCGTCTTTCATGAAGGCCAGAACGCAGTCCCAGGCGAATGCTTGCATTAATAACCTTCGCCAGATTGAAGCTGGTAAGGAACAGTGGGCGCTGGCGACCAAGCAGAAACAGGCGGATCCCGTGGTGACGACGGAAGTCATGGCCTACATCAAGAATCCCTCAGCCGTGACGAACTGTCCCGGTGGCGGGACCGTGACGTTCAACGTCATCGGAACCAATGCGACCTGCGATATCACGACCCCGATTGCGCACGTCTTGGCCAACTGATTAAATTCCGGCCTAGCCGGAAGTTGAGAGCGCAGTTCCTTCCAAAAGGAGCTGCGCTTTTTTTTATTCCCTGTAAGGCATTCTGTTCTGATACAGCTCCAGGCGAGAGATGATATCGCTCTCCCTGATGGATGAACGCTCCTCACCGGGAGGAGAGGGGTGGCGGATCCGGTCAAGTGCCTGCTGGGCAAAGCTTACAGCATTTGAGAAATCCCCGGATTCGGCATAGGCCGCCGCTGCGATGTCCAGCACCTTGGCGCTTCTGTTTTCAGTCAGCTTGAGAAGTGCCAAGGCCTCAATCAGTGCCTGGCGTCCATCCCTGACCTCATTGGATGGGCAGGTGGCCAGCAGCCATGCGAGTTGGGTGCGGGCAAACCAGAAGTCAGGCTTGATGTTCACGGCTTCCTGGTAGTGTCGTGCGGCTTCACCGTATGCCCTTTTCCGTGACAGCGCTAAACCCAGGAAGCAATGTGTTTGACTATCTCCGGGGCGCCATACCAATGTGGTCTGAAACTCGTTAATCGCGGCATCCAGGTTGTTTTCCAGGAATAGAACCTGGCCAAGATTGCGGCGTGCCCAGTAAATCCCGGGGAATGCCGTGATGGCTTCCTGGTAATGATGTTTTGCCTCACTGAATTTATTTCCAGACATGGCGATGACTCCCAGGTTGTTATGCGCCATGGCGTAATAGAGGGGAAGGGGGGGCTTGCCCGGTCGACTGAACAGCGGGTGGTTCGTGTCGTTGGGGGAGTCGGCAAAAGGTGGAAGGCGGCTCAGCATATTGCTACAGACCGAGGCGGCTTCCTGGTACTGTTCCGTCTCCATCAGGGAGTTGGCGAGTGCGATATAGGTTCTGAAATTGTTAGGCCTGCTTTGGATCACATCCCGCCACATGCGTTCCTGCGACAGGTAGGTTTCGTTTCGCAGAAGGGTCATGCCGCCCCAGATCGACGTTGCGATCGCCAGAAGTGCCAAGCCGACTGTTGCCCTTATGTTGGGCACTGAGAATAGCCGGCGAAGTGCCCCGTCGGCGGCCAAGACTAGAAGTGCCAGAATGCCTGCCAGGGGAAGATACATCCGGTGTTCAAAGGCGGCATCGGGTAGGGGACTGAAACTTGAGGTGGGGGCCAGGATGAGGAAAAACCAGGCTCCAAGAAAACCAACCCAGGAGCGGCGCCATAGGGCCCACAGGCTCCCCAAGCCGAGGAGTATTGTCAGGGAGCCCGGCCACAGGGCCTCCATGGGTGACTGGACAAACGGCCACATGTAATCCAGGCAGAGCGGGGAAGGAATCAGGGAGAGTTTAAGGTAGTGAACGAGAATATTGAGCTGGGTGAATGCGTATTGCCAGCGAATCAGGTGTGGCGTGAAAAGATCGGAGTTTTCAGGTTGTGACGTCAGTATCTGGCGCGTGCTGTCGTCTCCGTAGCCGGCGCTGGACAACTCGACATTGCCTGACTTCGCCAGAACGGTGGCCGTGACCAGCAACCCTGCCAAGACAAGCCAGGTGGAGCACAGGCCGGCATGAAGTTTCCACCGGTTCCGGCATTCCCGCCAGGAGGATGAGATGAAAATACCGTCATAAAGCAGGATCAGAACCGGGGCGACGATCATGACTTCCTTGGTGGCCATTCCCAATGCACAGGAGATTATCGCTGCCACTTGCCACCCGTGCGGGCGGGCGGAACCGAAGGCCCTCACAAAACAATAAAAGGTCAGTAGGAAGAAGAAACCCATAAGGGCCTCTATCCGCTGGGCAATATACGTGACACTTTCCGTTTGAAGAGGATGAACGATCCAGAGAAGCGAGGTGGCAAAGGCCAGTCCCGCTGCGGTTTGATTGAAGCGGTTGTTCCATCGGGGCAACAGGAGTGTCCTGCGCATGGTGCCAAACAACAAAAGTCCTGCTCCGATATGGATGAGGATATTGACCAGCCTGAATTCCGCAGGGGAAAAACCTGCCCAGGCATAATTTAACGCAAATGAGTAATCAGCAAGACACCGGGTGGGCACGAGAACGGCTTTCCAGGGAGGCCAGAGATGGAAAATGTGGTGATTTCCGGTGATAACCACCGCATCATCAAAGAGAAAAGGGCAGGCGAAACTGTTGGCATAGGCCAGTAACCCGGCGGTAATGAGAATCCAAGGGAACCAGGTTTCGGCCCTGATCCTGAAATGACCTTTAATGGGGTTCATAAATCGGCGTATAAAATGCAGTGGAACACAGCCGGAATACCATATACATTGTATCAAACCGTGTAAAACCGTTTGTTTGGATGAAAGCAGAACCCAGAATACTTGTGATGATGCCAGCCCTGAATGAAGCAGGGCGTATTGGTTCCGTTGTGAGGGAGGTTTTTTCCATCCTGCCATCAGCCGATGTCGTTGTCGTTAACGATGGGTCATCCGACGCAACTGCTCGTGAGGCGCAGGGCGCGGGGGCGATTGTACTGCCCCATGCCGTCCGGATGGGCTATGGGGCAAGTCTGGAGACGGGGTATCTCTATGCGGATCAGCAGGGATATGATGTGGTGCTTCAGATGGACAGTGACGGGCAGCATCTTCCCGGGGAGTTGCACTCCCTGTTGAAACCGTTGGAGTCCGGCGAGGCTGATATCGTGATTGGATCACGGTTTGCGGGGGGGGCGTCAGGGTTTAAGACCTCCTTTATCCGGCGATTCGGGCAGCGTTTCTTTGGCGGGCTGTTGTGGATGATGACCGGACAGCGGTTTTCCGATCCGACTAGTGGTTTCCAGGGATTGAGCCGCCGCGCGATCCGTTTCTTTTCCAGTGGAGTGTTTCCCTGTGATTACCCCGATGCCGATGTATTGCTTATGGCCCATCGGTCAGGCTTGAGGATCCGCGAGGTGCCGGTCCGGATGGTGGCCCGGTCTGGCGGGATTTCCATGCATGCAGGATGGGCCCCTTTGTACTATGGGATGAAGATGTTGCTCGCCCTGTTTATGGTCGGACTGAACCGTTCGCAATGGCGGCAATGGAAACATCATCTGGAGAGCCTCTAAGGAACCCGATTCATGTTATATCAACAGTTCATTGTTTCGGTGGCGGTGGGAGTCCTGTTACTGGTCCTGATTATCCGGTTGGTCCAGCGCGGGAGTCTGGATATTGCCTACTGCTGGCTTTGGCTCGGGGTCGGCGCGGGAATCCTCCTGGTCGTCTTGCATTATGACTGGCTGACAAGATTGTCTGAGTGGATCGGCGCTGTGACGCAGACGACAACGCTGTTTCTCCTGGGCTTTATGGTGGTGCTCCTGATGTGTCTGCAGTTTTCACTGGTCATTTCTGCGCACCGACGGCAGATCAAGCGGCTGACCCAGCGATTGGCGCTTCTTGAGGAAAGCTGCCGCTGCACAAAATGTGATCGTGGAGAGTCAACATAATGATCCGGCTGGCCTTGGTTTCTGCGCCGGTCTCCCGGGAGGAGCGCTATGGTAAGTTTGCGGGTGCGGGAAGCTCGGAGCCTTCTTTCGGTCTTCTTTGCCTCGCCGCTGTGGCACGCCAGGCCGGTGCAGCCGTCAAAGTCATCGAGGCTTCAGCCTTGGGACTTGATCCCGCGTCAACATTGAGAGAAATTAACGAATTTTCGCCTGATTGTGTCGGTTTTACGGCCACAACCTCTGAAATATTCCAGATTGCAGAGCTCGCGGTGCGGGTAAAGGCCCTTATCCCTGGTGTTTTGACCGTGATCGGGGGTTGCCATATCACCGCCGTGCCCGAGGAGACCCTGGCGGCTTTCCCCGCCCTTGACCTTGCGGTACTGGGAGAGGGGGAGGAGACGCTGGCGGAGATCATTAGGCGGTTGAATGCGGGTGATCGTGTGTTGGCAGGGATTGCCGGCACGGCGAGTCGTAAAGGGGCGACTGTCAAACGGCATCCGGCCCGTCCCCTGATGGCTAATCTCGACCTGCTGCCCCTGCCGGCGTGGGACCTCCTGGAGGGGTTTCCCGGTATGTTCAAGCCGTCGCCATCGCGCCTCCGGCGCTGGCCCTGCGCTTCCATCGTGCTGACGAGGGGATGCCCGAACCAGTGTGTTTTCTGCGATCGATCGGTGTTCGGGAATCATTGCCGCGCCTATAGTCCGGACTATGCGATCAGGCTTGTCAGGGACCTGTATGAACGGTACGGGGTGCGCGAGCTGCTGATCGAGGACGATACCTTTGTCATCGTGAAGGATCGTGTGCGTGAGTTTTGCGAGCGGCTGATTGCGGAAAAGTTGACTCTAAGCTGGTCCTGCCTGGGGCGTGCCGATCGGGTAGACCCGGATTTGCTGAAGCTGATGCGGCGTGCGGGGTGCTGGCAGATGTCCTTTGGCATTGAGAGCGGTGACCCGGATATCCTTAAAACCATGCACAAACACCTGAGTCTTGACCAGATCCGGCAGGCTCTCCAGTGGAGCCGCGAGGCCGGGCTGCGGACCAAGGGTTTCTTTATCGTCGGGTTCCCTGGCGAGACTCCTGAAACCCTCGAGCGGACCCGTCATTTGGCGTGCGCACTTCCGCTGGACGATATCAGCGTGATGCAAATGACGCCCTTTCCTGGGAGTGAACTTTATTCCATGGCGGATCAGGCCGGGACATTCAACCGGGACTGGCGGCAGATGAACGTCATCAACACTGTGTTTGTGCCCCATGGCTTGACGCATGAGGACCTTGAGCGCGCGCGGTCCCGA
>CAZMSS010000137.1:0-7871 GCA_964568965.1 uncultured Verrucomicrobiota bacterium
CACCGACATTGGCGCCCAGCGCACTCCAGAGATAGCTGAAGCCCTGGCCGGTGTGTCCGTATTCGCGGTTCGCATACGCTGTCGTGGCCATCTTCGCAAAATACCGGGCAGCTTCCGTCTTGTTCCCTTGCACGCTGAACAGGAGTGCGGCCAATGCGTTCTTGCCGTTGTTATCATGCATCGGGACAGGCTCATGCTCACCATAGGGGATCCCGCCCTTGTCCACGAAGTAGCTGAAGAATTTGGATGCGCGTTCAATGGCAGGATCGATCTCGGGATCCTTAACACCGCATTTTTTACCCATTACGATTCCCAAATTGGCGATGAGGCCCGCCTGGTTGACCGGCCCGTATGCGGGAATCGAACCGTGGAGTTTTCCGTCCGCCGTCTTTTCTGAAAAACCATGCCCGAAAGTGCCATACATGCCCTGCCCCCTGGCAAGTTTGAGGGTCAGCGCAGTAATCCCCGGCAGCACGTCCCTATCGCCGGTGAGCAGGTAATACTCACAGAGGAATACGGTCTTATAACCACAATCCCAGCTCCCGCCACCTTTCATGCTCAATTCACCGGCAGCCATCGAACGGGCAAACACCTGTACTCTAGGCAGGTAATTCGTATTGCCAGTCGCCATCAAGGCCAGTCCATTGACAGCCCCCCACAGGTCATTGTTCAGGGGTTCCTTTTCCAGCGCCTTGCACGCATCGGCCAGGATCAGTTTGGATTTCGGACAATCGTAAGGCGCTGTAGCGCTGTATGACCCCATCACCCTGAGCTTGAGCTGAACCTCAGCCGTTATTCCATTCCTGGAGCGGGTGATAGTCAGGAGGCCCTTATTCTCCGCCTTCTCGGCCTCCGTAAGCGCCTTGCCGAAACTCTTGCGGGCATCGCTTGTGAAGAGCTTGCCCCCCACTCCGAGGATCACGTCGTTAACCTCCATGACCCCTGACGCCGGAGAGGTGGCACCGACATGGGTAACCAGTATTTGCCTGCTGGCTGCCGTTGTCCGCCCCTGGATACGATCCAGGTCTGACGCGGGTTTCGTATAAATCCATCCCCGCAGCCCGGTCGCACCAAGGTTGTAGGTCCCTGAACGGTCAACATCATTGGTTTCCCCCTTGAGCAAATCCGGCGGTGGCACAACCGTCACATAGTCCAGCGTTGTCCGGGCGCCATTGCGCCACCGAATGACACGGAGGTTGCCATCCTCGCTGCGCTCCGGGGCTCCATGCACAGCGGCACGCCAGGTCTCAATGACGTCACCCTCGAAGAGCTTGTCATTGACCCCGAGAATCACGTCCCCCACTTGCAGGAGGCTGGTCCCTTCAGTACCCTTCGTGATACTGCTGACATAGATTTGAGTCGAATCCCTCCCCATTTTCTGAACTCCGTTGGGAATGCCTGCAATCTGCCCCAAATGCAGAGAATAGGATTTTGCGAACGGACCCGGCTTGTCGCCCCTGGTGAAGTCCAGCCTCTGCAAAGGGGTCTCACCGGCCGTTACGCTCCAGCCGCACAAAACCAAGCCAGCCACTATCGCAATTTTTTTCAGCATGCTCATTTGTGATCGCCCCTTCACCACATACGGATCAAGACGTTCACCTGCAACACTTGACCTGAACGTTATCTATCATGTTCATTCCATCGCCTTCACCATTGGCAAATCCAAGCGTGTGCGCGCCCGATGTGACCGCGAAGACCGTCGACGTATAACTGCCCCAGGTTTCGCCGATCTGCGACGACTCCAAGGTCATCACGGGAGCGCCATCCACAGTCACAGTCAGGGGAACCGCAGTCTTGTAACCGTTGCGTTTCACCGCATTGAAGCTGACGGTGTAGGCCCCCTTATCAAAGTTAATGGACTGGGAAATACCGTTGCCTGCACCCCGGATGAACGCGCTATGCAACGATCCATCCGGAGCTGGCGGTGCGTGAATGGGGCCGCCGGCCAGGATATTGATGCCAACCTCGTCGCCCTGCTTCGTCTGCTTGAAAGCCCACGTTGCGCCACTCGGATTTCGCCCCAGAGTCTCGTCATACTCAGCCAGGAAATCGAATTTTTCAAAACTAGGATTAGCGACGCCAACCACTCCCGGTGTCGACACAACGGTCACCCGGTAGGCCCTGGTCGCTCCATCCGCCGCTGTAATAGTGTAAGCTTGCGGCTTTGTGAAATCATTGGTGGAACCGGAAGCCGGATTCCCGGTCACCAGCGGGGAGCCCGTATTGTATGTCGGCGCAAGTTTCGTCAGGTCTGTTGACTGCGGCACCTGAACGTGGATCTCACTCCCGGAAATCGCGACTTCCGGCATTCCCGGGAAAACGAAATCAAGGATGGTCGCCATGGGACCACCCTTCAATTCAGCGACAATCACCACCGGGTTGCCGCCAAAGACAACGGGGGATGACTCCGGAACGACAATAGTCGGGATGCCGTTGTCAGCCGTATTGACCGTCAAAGGCTCTTTCTTCGAATCGGCCAGGAAATAGGCCTTGGAAATCCTGGTGGTGAGTTCCGGAAGAGTCAACCTGCGATCCGCCGGCAGCTTATTGACACAGAGATAAAGCAGATTGCTTTTGCTGGTAACCCAGCCCCAGGACAGGGTATGAGAAAAGGGGGCCGCCGATGTGCCGTAGATGGCCGCTCCGTTGACCTTCATCCATTCGCCAACCTGAGCCAGGCGCTCCAGCGACCCGCCGGGAATTTCGCCCAACTCATTCGGGCCCACGTTAAGGAGATAGTTTCCGCCCTTGCTGGCGATCTTGCACAGGTTGCGCAACAGCTCACCCGTGGATTTCCAACTTTCGTCGTGTTTCCGATAGCCCCAGGTGCCGTTCATGGTCATACAAGTCTCCCAGTCTTTTCCGGGAATACCGTTGGCAGGAATATTCTGCTCAGGCGTTGAGGTATCGCCATGGAAGGGACCACCCAGCCGGTCGTTCGTGATGATCCTGGGATTACACTCCAACACCGCCTTATGGATGCGCGCGTGCTGCTCCGCATTCCCGCCCCCCATGTCAAACCACAAAACCGCAATATCACCATAATTCCGAAGGATCTCGCGCAAATGGGGAATAACGAGTTCATCCGTGTACTTGTCGTAATCGCCCTTGCTGGCAGGGTCCCAGTTGTTCAGCGCACCGCCGGGATGATGCCAGTCAAAATTCTGGGAATAATAGAAACCCAGTTTCATGTCATGTTTTCGGCAGGCTTCAGCAAGCTCCTTGAGCGGGTCGCGACCGAAGGGGGTGGCATCCACGATGTTGAAGGGGCTGGCCGCACTCTTGAACATGGCAAAACCGTCATGGTGTTTGGCCGTGATCACCATGTATTTCATGCCGGCATTTTTGGCTGACATCACCCACTGTTCGGCGTTGTACTTGACCGGGTTGAATTCCTTGGCAAAGGCCGCGTACTCTGCAATCGGGATCTTGGCATTGTACATGATCCACTCGGCGTAACCGCCGTACGATTTTCCCTTCCACTCGCCACCGAGCTGCGAGAACAGGCTCCAATGGATGAACATTCCGAACTTGGCCTCGCGCCACCATGCCATGCGTGCATCGTGTTGTTCCGGCGTCTCATTGCGATCCTTGAGCACCGGGCTGTCGGCGGGCGTTTTGACCGCGCCGGCCGCAGAGGCGGTCAACAGGGGCAATGTCCCCAGAATCATTAGTACAGTCATCACCATCATCAGGCTACGCTTCATGATCGGTTATCTCCTTTGATGTTATTCTCGATTTTCAGCATGTGATCACAGCCGGCGGAAGAATACATTCGCCGGCACACCCTGCAGCCCGAAACCGGGACCGGACCAGGATAGATTGAAAAGATTATTGCCGTAGGTCTCCATGAATTCCAAGCGGACCGCATGATACCCCGGGGTCAGGTGGAGGGGACCACTGTTCCCCGCGAGATTGGGCCCGTAAACCTGGTAGATCTGTACACACACCAGCTTCTCATCAACCCAGACCTTCGTATTGTCATCCCCGGACGAGATGAACGTATAGTCCCCTTCCTTGTCGATCTTGATATACGCCGTATGACGCGAACAGAAGTGATCCTCAAAGCCCGGAGGAAACTCCTTGCTGCCGATCTGCATCTTCGAATCGATACGGGTTGTGTCCGGTTTCCGGCTCGCCATGTCCGGCCAGGGCTCGGGACTTTTCAGTCCAACCCATTGATAGAACTCGGAGTAGACGCCATTCGTGAGGCTGCAGAGGGTGATCGTAACGGTGGCCGGCTCGGAATCCACCTGGCCGTCATTGACCTTGAAGGTGAAATGATCAATCCCGTTGAAACCGCTGGCGGGAGTGTAGGTGAGCTTTGGCGCGGTGCCCGACAGCGTACCGTGTTCGGGCTGGGACAACATCGTAAACGTGAGGGCATCGCCGTCAATGTCACTGGCTGACAACTGGATGTCGGCCGCGGTATTCAGTGCCACCGGCAGACTCCGGTAATATGCCACCGGCTGATGATTGACATGGGTCACAGCGATCTTGACCGTGGCGGGAACCGACACGGCCCCATCGCTATCCTCGACGGTGAACGTGAAACTATCTTCCCCGTGCCAGTTCTTCACCGGCGTATAGGTCAGATTCGGCAGGGCACCGGACAGCGTGCCATGGGCAGGAGACGCCGTACGCGTGTAAACCAACTCGTAACCCTCTGGATCCCTGGCGGTCAGGGTGATCGCCTTCGATGTATCCTCGGCGAGCGCCACGGCCTGCGAATCCGCCACGGGCGGCTGATTCACAACATTCCCGAAGGAGACCAGGAGATTGGTCCGGACCCCGCCATAGCCGGTGGCCCCATCGCCGAGCGATGCATCCGCAACCGTCAATTGCAGGATATAGGGGCCCGGAACCGTGAACGAGGCCACGCTGTTGGAACTGGCGGCCGTGCCATTCGGGCTGAAGGTGACGGGTCCCCTGCCCCTGACCTTGCTCCAGGTATAGGTCAGCGAACCGCCATCGATGTCCGAGGCTGACGCGCGGAGCGTCGCCGTCGAGGCCGGCGCAACAATCACGGCCGGCGTGACCGACACGGAATGGACCGTCTTGAAGCAAAGCAGAGCGGGCGGCGGATTTGTGTCATTCTCGATCACGGCGATGGTCTCATTCCCCTTGGGATTGAGCTTGCGCAATCCCGGCAGAGTTGACTTGGCAGCCGAGCGGTATTTCCGCAGGACTTCCATCGAGGCACCGGAAGGGAACCAGTCCCGGCCGCGCTCGCTGTTGCGATACTGCATGGCCGCCGCGATGCCCTCCTCCACATTGTACCGCGAGAGCAACTTGAGGACCGCCTGCGGCGAGGAACCGTCCCATATCTCATGGCTGGTCATCACGATCCGGCAGAGAACAGGCGCCAGCGCCTTGACATCGTTGCTGGACAACACTCCTCCCTGAAACAGATCTGACAACACCACGCGATGATAGGAGCGGGACATGGAGTCAATCGAGGCATAGAGCAGGTTCGTATCCACACCCGCGGCGGAAGAGGCAAGCTGCCCCTTGAACACAGCGCTCCCCAGGGCGCCATGCGCCACCTGGGCCGGATCGAACCAATCGAGCGGCTCGATGGGGCGTGCATTTTTGACGACCATCGTGAGCATATTGTTCAGTTCCGGCCTGGCTCCCGGGCCGATCTTTTCCAGGGCCTGGGCCGCCACAAACCGGACCTGGGCGTCACTATCGCCGAGGCCGCGAATCAGCACAGGCACGGCACGCGCATCCTTGATAAATCCCAGCGCCGTGCAGGCGCCAATACGGGCCCTGGCATCCTTCCCTTCAGCCATCTTCAGCAATCCCGGAAACACCGCGGCATGGTCAGTGGTCCGCGTGCCCAGCTCATTCGCGGCACCCTGGCGCTTTTGCGGCGACCAGCTCCCCAACGAGGCGACCAGCTCAGCCGGGGTCATGGCCTTGATGTCGAGGGCCAGCGTATACCGCCCATCGGAGATAGCTTCATCAATGTCCTTGGCGCCCAGCCAGATGGCCTTGTTAGGCTTTTTCCCCGTGATGTACAGCTTCCTGAGTGGCGTGGCATAGGTGAGCATATAAAAGGCCGTGGAACTGTTCTTCCCGAGGTACTCGTTCCCGGGAGAGCCGCCGCCTGCCGAGTCATACGTAAAGGAACCATCCCAGCGGCGCAGCAGATCAAAATGCCACTGGATCTGCTTGAAATATGCCGCCATGGCAGTGGGGCCGCCAAGGTTGGCACCCAGCGCCTGCCACAGGTGGCAGAATCCAGGCCCGGTATGACCGAACTCCCTCAAGGCATACCCCGCGGTGCACATCTTGGCAAACCATTGGGCCTGCCAGTTCATATTCCGCTGATCCTGCAAGGCCAGCAACAGCGCGGCGGTCGCCGTCTTGCCGTTGTCCTCATGCAACTCCTCCGCATTGCCCTCGCCGTAGGGAATCGTTCCCTGCCCGGCATAACGGCCAAAGAAGCGGCTGCCGCGCTCGATGGCCTGATCCAGCTCCGGATCCTTCAAGCCGCATTTCTTCGCCACCGCCATCGAAAGATTACAGACCAGCCCCGCCTGGTTGAGGGCTCCATACCAGGGAACGTAGCCATGGATGGATGAGCCGTCGGACTTCGGCATGGCCATGCCGTGGCCATAGGTGCCAAACACGCTCTGTCCCCTGGCGATGTTGGCGGAGTACTCACGGATGGCATGCAGGACATTGGTGTCGCCTGTGGCCAGATAATACTCCGACAGGAACAGGTTCTGGTACCCCCACGGCCACGCCACCATGCCGCAATCCGGAATCGTCACCTTGAGATTCTGCGGAGCGATCTTGCGGGCAAAGTCCCGCACCTTGGCCAGATCCTCGTCGCGTCCTGCCGCCAGCAACGCCATGCCGATGACCGCGCTGCCTTCCGATGAACCGTTGTCAACCGGCTGCGCCGCCATGAATTTGCAGGCGTTGGCCAGAATCTTGGCGGATTTGGGACAATCGTAAGGGGCGGTCTTGCTGTAGGCCCCCATGATTTCCAGCTTGACCGTGACATTATCGGTCGTCACGCCTTTTCGCCAGACTTTGAGTTTCAGCAGACCCCCGTTTTCCGTCTTCTCCGCCTCGCCGATTGCCCACCCGAAACTCTTGCGGGCGTCGTTGGTGAACAGGGAGGAACCAATCCCCAGGATCACGTCATTGATCTGCAATACGCCCCAGGCCGGTGAGCCGGGTTCGACATGGGTGATGAGGATCTGGCGGCTTTTAGTGGTCAGCCTTTCCGGTTCAAACATCCAGTCATTGCCCTCACCATACATCCACCCACGGCATCCGGTTGGCCCGAGGTTCCTGGTGTTCGTCGTGTCGGTATAGGTGCCCGGCGCGGTCAGGTCAGGAGGCGAGGCGGGTTTTTCAGCCCCCAGGCTCAGGTCGGCAGGGCTCCCCAGAAACGCCATAGCACCCACTACAATCGGGACCCATATCTTATGCTTCATTGTATTCCTCATATTCCTTGTTACACCAGACCGGTTCGTCTTTCAGAAGAAAACTGCTTTTACCGAATGAACGGCATCATAAATCCAGGAACAACCGTTGCCTCACATGAGAATATGAAAGTACATTAATAAGAAAAGAAATGCATGGTTATTTCCAAATAAAAAACGGTCTATTTATAACCTTATCCAAACTAAAGGAAGTGCTTTCCTTCTCGTGGAATATCGAGCGCCAGTTCACTACAGCACTCAGTTGGTGCCAGCCTTCTCAGGCTTCCCCTCTCCCCTTGCGGGAGAGGGCCAGGGCGAGGGGTTGCCGGCGTTTCAGGTTAGCGGATTAAATAGACCGTTCCCTTGACATCATTTACAGTCAGCGTCTGCGAGGCCTGGCCAAGGTTATAATCATCATTCCCAGCC
>CAZMSS010000138.1:0-1759 GCA_964568965.1 uncultured Verrucomicrobiota bacterium
CGAGATTTCTGCCTGTCTCGTGGGCTCGGAGATGTGTATAAGAGACAGAGGATCGTGAGTGCAATGATCACGATGACCACGATGATGCCCAATACGTGAATGGGGTCGCGCATGTTAATTGCGCCGTGTGGAACGCGTGCGACCTCACTGAACGGTTCGCCGCAGTCCGGACAGGCAGAGGCGTTACGCGAGACCATCTTTGAACAGGCGGGACATTGGCGAAGATTCGTGGTTGGTACAGACCGCTGTTGGCTAACGACGCCACTGCGAATTTTCATCCGGGCTTTGCCTGGTGCCAACACGGCGCGTTTGCAGGTTGGGCATTCGTATTGCGCACCGGGCGGATCCACCGGAAGGCCCAGAGCCTGGCCGCAGGAACAAACGACATCGACGGTCTCTTCGTTCATCGTAATCCCCTCAACTTGCTTTGGATGTGCGGGACCTAGTCTCGCGCCGCAGTGGCGCGCCAAGCAAGCCCAAAAGAGCGTCGAGCTTGATCTCGATGGCGGACATGCGGGCGTCCAGATCGCAATCCGCCGGGAAGCGGCAGGCTGGCGGGGATGATGCGGACGCAGAGGCCGCCGAGGGAGACGAGACCACAGAGAGCGTGGCAGGTGTGCGCGCGGCCGCCGCCATGCCGGGGTGAATTTGCTCGTCGGGGTTGATGCCGATGAGGGAGTCGATGGTGACGCAGCACCGGTCCGCGATTACTTTTAAGTTATCGCTCTTCGGAACCTGACCGAGTTCGTAACGATGATACATCGGGGGCGGAACGCCTAGAAAGCGCGCAAATTCGGCCTTTGATCGAGTTCCGCGAAGTGACCGCAGGCGGGCGGAAAATATTAAATCACTCATAAGTAATTTACCTGTTGACGGAATTACGCAAGAGTAATACCCTTTGTCTCGTGTGTTACGCGTAATGGCAACGACGAAAGCCTAGACCTGCCGGAAGCAGGCGTCAACGGCAAAAGGAGATGGCGATGAATGAGGGGAACCGAAGAGAGGGATTCAACCTGCGCCGCTGGCGGGAGTGCCGCCTCGCAGGATGCGCTCGGCCGTATCGTGAAGCCGCGGGAAGCCTTCTATGTGCCAGGCATTTATCAATAGCCACGCCAGGACGTGCTCCTCGGGAATGTCCAGGGAAGGTTCAGGTACAACCCGCTGATCGGTGTCCGGTTGAGACTCAAACAATGCGCACATCCCGGCGGCAAACTCCAGGCGCAGTACTAGCATCGCTTGGGCGATTGCTGACAGGGATGGCCACTTCCGTGTGGAGCAGAACTGGCGAACGGCCGCATCTACCACCTCTGCCTCGGAACATTCAAAGGTTAGAAGCGTCTCGGCCAGCAACTCCTTTCGATATGCAAGTTCATGAAGATTCGGGACGCCCTGCTGCTGAACATTCAACTCCGCATCAATCAAGGAACTGATTTCACTCCATGTCATGGGGGTTCTCCTGGGTGGCAAGTGTAGCGAAAGGGACGGCAATGGCGAAAGCGGCAAAAACTGGGCGGCGGATCAAGTATCCGGGGATCGTGGGGCACGCACGGCAGTTGGGCGTGACGCATCCGCATCTGTGGCAGGTGCTCACGGGCAAACGCACAAGCCGCCGCCTCACGGCGCGCTACCACGAGCTGTTGAGGGCTGCACGATGATCACCTGCCACGGCAAACCGGTGACGCTGGCAGACCTGCAACGGGCGTATCTGCGCGTGTGTTCGCGGCTGCACCATCCGGTGCAGTTGCGGAGCAAGCGGCGG
>CAZMSS010000138.1:1859-3136 GCA_964568965.1 uncultured Verrucomicrobiota bacterium
AGTGTAACGAAAGGGACGGCTATGGGACAGAACGGACACCGGGCGCGGAACGCAGTGAAGGCGCAGCAGTTGCGGGAGCTGCAGCAGGGTTGGGGACTGATCCGGGCGCTCTTCGTCGGTGGCGGGATTGTCGCCGGGATCCTGCTGGCGGCGCTGACGGCCGCGGCGGGGTGGATGTTGGGGTTGGTGGAATAGGCGGAGAGAGTTTCCACCGCGGAGGTCGCGGAGGAATAAACCGGAAACAGGGGGAACGAAGATGAACGGAATAATCCTGGGAAACGTACTACGCGACATGTCGCGGCAGATCGGAGAAACGGGGCTCGACCGGGTCGATGGGCGGGACGTGGGGGAACTGCTACGCGTCCTGGCGCGCATCGCCGAAGGCAAGCCGCTGGCGCGAGCCTTTGGCGCTCCTGGCGACTGGGGATACGGCACGGCTATTGGTAAGGCCCTGGCGGCGCGACCGCCCAAACCCGAGCAGATCGCCGAGTCAGCCGGCGCGGAAGGCGGTGAAGGATGAAGCGGCCTGTCGCTCCCCAAGATCCCTGGAATGCGCACATGCCAGGTTATCCAGAGTGCCGTTACTGCTGCGCGAACGACCGCATGGAGATCGTGCGCCGCACGACCGACATGGCGCTCTTGGAGCAGATCGTAGCCTGGCCGGATACGCAGCGCACGGTGCGTGCCGCGGCCGAGAGCAAGGTGCGGCGACTGGCGAAGGAATGGATGACGGGGCCGATGATCGCGGAACATGGCGTGTACAAGTCGCGGAAGGCGGTGCCGGCGTGAGCAACGCGGAACCAAGAACGAAGAACCAAGAACGCGCCGCCATCCGCACCTGCGGCAACTGTGGCCACCACGTGGTGCTGCATGGTTGCCTGCATCGGCACTGCTGTGCTGTTACCGGCGCGAAAACCGTCTATCCGGAAATGTCCGCGTGCGAGCGGTGGGCGCATCGGCCGGAGGCGCGGGTGCGTGTGGAGAAAAATACCGGCGCGAAGGCGCGCGAAGGAGGTGCGGCGTGATCACCATCGACCTCATGAGAATTGACCGCAACGATGTGCTCGCGGCGATCCTGGAACTGGACCGCGAGGCGGCGGCGCGGATGAAACACTACCCGGCACTGATTGCGGCCGGGAAACTGGACTCCGCGGCCGTGGAGCTGCGCCGCCTGGCTTTGGCAACTTCTCGCGAGATCGTGGCGTGTGTGGCGCGCGGGATGATCTCCGAATGCGGTAGCGCGGTGCGCGTGCTGCCAGTGCTGCCGAAAGCTGACG
>CAZMSS010000138.1:3236-7870 GCA_964568965.1 uncultured Verrucomicrobiota bacterium
GGCGGCGCTGGTGCTGATCTGCACGCTGACGATCCTCGACCGGATGTTGCCGGTGGTCTGGCGCGCGGCGCGGTTGTGGGCGGCATGGAGGGCGCGGTCATGACTACCATGGGGATGCAACTGAACCTTTTCACAGGGCAGCCGTGCCGCGACGAGGGCGCCGTGGTCTGCATGGGCAGCGAGGCTGCGCCGGAGCGGCCGGCGCGCAAGCAGGGCGATCCACGCGCCATGCACGCGCACAGCCTGGCAGCCAGTGAGCATCACCAGGAGGAGCACCGGGGGCGCAAGGCGCTGATCCTGGACTGCCTGGCGCTGCGCTGCAAGCCGATGACCGACCGGCAGATCCTGGAGGCGCTCTACCCCGACAGCGACGACATGAACCGCGTGCGGCCGCGCATCACGGAACTGGTGCGCGAGGGGCGGTTGATGGAGGCGGGCGAGATTGAAGATCCGGATACGCACGAGACCGTGCGCAAGGTGTGGCTGGCGTGAAGCGGAGGCAACCATGATCAAGGATCTGCCGGGACAGACCTATATGCCGTTTGGCGCGCCGGAACCTGCTGCCGCGGGTGATGACCAGGCGGCGGCCGCGCGGGCGCTGTGCAGGGCGCTGCCGGAAAAACACACTTGCAACCTGCGGGAGGCGGCGATCCTCCTGGGGTGCTGCGTGCGCACGGTGATGCGCATGATCGAGGAAGGCACGCTCTTGTGCCAGTACGCCAACGCGCAGTTCGAGGCCGAGTGCAAGCACGCGCGCCCCGTGATGCGCCTGCCCCGGCCGTACGATGCCGCGCGCGAGAAGTTCCTGAGTGTCGAGGAAATGCGGTTGCGGAAAAGCAACCTGCAAGGTTAGTGCACGGGCAATGCAATGCGGACACAGAGGGCGCAGAGAATGATTGAGGGCACAGAGCAAAGTCTGAATGGCGCGATCGCGCCACAAGGAATCTTCTCTGTAACCTCCTCTTTCTCGGTGACCTCTGTGGCCGCGCAAACAGGAGAAGCGAAAGTGAAACCGGAACGGACCATGATGGATGCGCAGGGGCAGGCGGTGCCCGTGCGCTATGTAAACAGGTACGACCGCCAGCGTGACCGGCTGGTGCGGCAGATCGCGGACGACTGGATGCGCGAACGTTGCCGCATCCGGGACCTGTACGAGGCCACGGAGGCGCGTCTGCGCCTCCTGGAAGACCTGGCGGCCGAGGGCCGCACGGATAGGAAGCTCGGCCGGCGCGGCAACTTCCAGGCGAGCACCTTCGACGGCCTGATCCAGGCCAGTCGGAGCGCGCGCTACGAACTGCGCTTCGACGACCGCCTGCGCGTGGCCCAGGAGATCATCGAAGAGATCATCCAGGAGAAGGCCGAGGGGATCGACGAAGACCTGTCCGCGCTGATCAAGGGCGTGTTCCGGCCGACCTCGGACGGCCTCCTGAGCCAGGCGCGGGTGATGGGGCTCTTCCGCCTCAAGATCAAGCATCCCCGCTGGCAGGAGGCCATGGACCTGATCCGCGACAGCATCGAAAGCCGGCGCGGCAAGAACCTCCTGGGCGTGCGCGTGAAGCATAACCGCGACAGCGACTGGGAGAGCATCCTCCTGGACATCGCGGCGGTCGCGCCGCTGGCACTGGACGCCACAACCAATGCGGACACAGAGGGCGCAGAGAAACTTGAGGCCACAGAGAGGAGCGTGCGGCATGCCAAGTAGTAACAAGTACTGGGCCTTTGTGGCCAGCCTGTCGCACACGCTGACCCTGGCAGATCAACTGGCAGAGGAAGGCGATGCGATCGCAGCCGTCGCACTGAAGACGCACCTAAAACCTTGCAGCGCTTTTGTGCGCGATGCCAGCCGGGATCTGTTGCTGTCCGAACAGACGCGCATGGCTGGTGCCATGGAGGTGCTGGGGCGTCTGCAGAAGTAGTGAATCTCATGCAAGGGCGGCCGGAAGGTCGCCCGCAACAAAACAAGAACCAAGAACAAGGAACCAGAAGCCATGACGAAGAAAGCAAAATGCCGGGCCGTAGCCGTAATGACCGAGCGGGACCTGGAGCAGGCCAAAACCAAAAGCGAAACCATCGCCACCACCGTACGCACGGACATGCAGGTGGCGGAGAGCGGCATGTTCCACGCCCTGCGCGCTGGCGTGGGGCTGCTGCACATCAAGAGTCTGTACGGACACGGCGACTGGGGCAGTCGGTTGCTGGAACTGTTTCCTGAAAAGTCGCCCCGGAATCTGCGCCGCTATATGCAGGTCGGGGAGACCTTCCTGGAAGCCAAGCAGATCGCGCCGCTGGATGCCTGGGTGGGGATGAATGCGATCCGAACGGACCGGCTGTTGGCAGCGCCTGCGGATGAGGCGCCAGGGAAGGGCAAGGCGAAGATCGATCCGCTGGAGCGCGACGTGCGCGAGTTCGTGAGTGAGTTCGGCAGCATCCGCAAGGCGATCAAGGGCGAGAGCGAGGCGGACGACCGTTCCGGCAAGCCGCTGACCAAGGCGGAGCGCATGGAGGCGGCGCGCGGGATCTGGAACAAGATCGCCGGCATGGCCCAGGAAGAACTGAACCACGGCAGCGCGGCGATCCTGAACGACGAGGATCTGGATGGCCTGGCGAGCGTGTTGCGCACGGTGAGCGATACGCTGCGCAAGGCTCTCGCCCAGCGCACCGCCAAGATCTAACACCACGCGCGGCGCACCGTGACCGGAAATCACGGTGCGCCGCCATTGAAGGATGCGCCCCATGAACGAACTCACCACGACACCGATTACCAGCGACCCGTACTTTGCGCGGTTGCCGGCTGAGGAGAAGGCAAACGTATTGGCGAAGGAGGACGCCATGCGTTACATCGACGCCGCGCGCAATGTCTGCCGCGCGTGCAAGGAACTGGAGACGCGCCACGGCCACACGCCCGGCTGGAGCAAGGTGCGGTTGCGCGCGCAGTACTATCTGTGGCGTCAGGCGGGACGCTCCTGGCGCACCCTGGCGAATTTCAGCAAGAGCACCAAGGAGTGTTGGAGCCGCAAGTTTAAGGACATCTACAAGAAGTACTGCGAGGAGAACCAGCGCGCGGCGCGGCCGGCGTACAAGATGATGTTGGGGGATCTGCGCCGGGGAAAGCGGTTTGAGGGAATCGGAATATGGAAGGATGTCTGGTGCGAGGAGTACGGCAAGGAACACGCGCCGGAGTTCTGTCCCGATGGATGGGTCCCGCCGGGAATGTCCTACCGCAATATGCAGAACCAGGCGAAGCTGACGGTCTACGAGCAGAAGGCCAACCGGATCGGGCAGCGCGCGGCCAAGGCCTTCATCCCGCCGGTGTGGACCACGCGGATCGGCCTGCTGCCTGGGCGCGTGCTGATGACGGACGACGTCCACCACGACGCCAAGGTGAACGTGTTCGGGGTGAACGATCGCGCCATGCGGCCGCTGGAGTTCGCGATCCTGGACGTGGCCAGCGCCGTGCGGGCGGCGAGCTACATGAAACCGGAAGTGATGCGGGAGGATGGCACGGTCGCGCGTCTGAGCGCGCGCCGGGACTTCAAGGTGGTCGTGGCGGATTACCTGGTGAACTGCGGCTACCGCAACGACGCCCAGGGAACGACCATGATCGGCGAGCACGGCACGGCCGCGCTGAATGATCACGACCGCAAGGCGCTGGAGCAGGCCACAGGCGAGCGGTTTCACTTCGAGGCCGGGGCCGTGGAGAAGTGCCCCGCACACAAGGGGATGTTCGGTCCCCAGGGGCGCGGCAACTTCCGGATCAAGGGACTTCTGGAAGGTGGTGGAGGCCACCTGTTGACGCACAACATGATGGCACACGTCGAGGGGCAGGTCGGCAGCAACTCGCGCACGTCAGAGGTGGAGGAACTTGCGGGGCGCGACAGTTACAACAAGTCGATCCTGAAGGCCATCGCACGGTTTCCTGAGAACAAGCAGAAGCTGTTCTTCCACGTGTTCAAGCCCTGGCTGATCTACAGCGAGATCTACCTGGAGATCCGCAACGAGATCGACAACCGCCGCGACCACGCCATGGAGGGGTGGGAAGAGAACGGCTGGATCGCCGTGGAGTGGCGCGCGGGTGAGTCATCCGGTTGGATGCCCTGGGCAGCGATCGACGACCTGCCGCCGGAGCAGGCGGCGCTCTGCCGCAAGTTGGCCGACATCCCCGGCAACATGCGCACGGTGCGCATGAGTCCACGCGAGGTATGGCGCAGGCACCAGCACGAACTGACGCGGTTGCCATTGTGGGGACTGGTGGGCTTCCTGGGGGAGGACTTCCGCCGCAAGGTGAAGGTCGGCAAACAGGGCGAGTTTGCGTTTGACGACATCCACCTGGGGCCGGGTACGCACCGCTACATGGCGGTGATCCAGCAGCCGGACGGTCGAGCGGCGCGGCTGGAGACCGGGTGCGAGTACGACCTGATGATCCTGCCGAGCGACCTGTCGCGCAGCGTGGTGATCGACCGGGAGGGCGGCGCGGTCCTCGGCGTCGCGACCCGCGTCACCCACGTGGACCGTTGCAACGCGCGGGCGATCGAACTGGCCCAGGAACTGCAGCGTGTGCACATCGCGGCGCTCAACGCCCCGATCCAGGAGCGTCACCAGGACGCCGCAGCGGTGCTGCAGGGCGGGATCGCGGC
>CAZMSS010000139.1:0-7867 GCA_964568965.1 uncultured Verrucomicrobiota bacterium
AGATTTCTGCCTGTCTCGTGGGCTCGGAGATGTGTATAAGAGACAGGGTCGTATTTGAAATCCAGTTGGTGTCCGATCTCATGCGCCAGCACGCCAAGGTCGGTGGCAAATTGCGTGACGGTCTCGCCGGACCGTGACGCGTATCCCAACTTGCCCCGGCCCGCATTGAACACGCGTTGCGGGGTGATGCCGATGTTTTCCGCGACCTTCATCAACCCGTCATAGACCGCCTTGTTGACGTATTCCGGAACGGTGATCGTGGGTGATCCGTAGATCTTGCCCACCTTGTTGTCTTGGATTTCCTGCCATCCCTCGGGGATTGCGGCGAATGGATCCAGCACTTTGACCAATCCTTCCCGCGACAAATCACGCAGGTATTGATGGGCCATGATGGAACGATCCATTTCCGCCCACTTGAGTTTCATCTGATCCACCGGGTTGTAACTCGTCGGGCGCAATCCGAATTCAAAGGCGGTCTTGATGTCCTGGTCGAACACCTTGCTTTTCTTGAATGACTCGCCGCCGGGGAATGGCCGCTTGGCGATCATGGCCAGCCAATCGTTACCGGGCGTGGCGTCCGATCCCTGGCGCAGGTCGAGCAGTTCATCTACCCGTGCCTTCACCCATGCTTTCTGTTCTGGCGTGGCTTCGTTGACGCCGGTGCCCGCGGGAATGATGCCCGCTTCGTTCGCTTCATCCATGGCCATGTTGAAAGCCCGGCGGCTTTCCTTGGTCCAGATTCCGGGGAAGTAATCCTGCCGCACGGTTTGCAGTGGCACGCCAGCTTCTTCCAAGAGTTTCACGCGCATGGCGTCCTGCTTGTCCGCCATGTCGTTGATCGCCTGCATCTCGGGACTCATCGGGCGGCCCGACGAGCGGTCGGACATGAACTTGATGCCTTGGTTTTCGTCGATGGGCAATCCCTCGCGGTGGACACCGAGTTTTTCAAACGTCTTCCACGATTTTTCAAACTGTCCATTCACGGATTCCTGGCGGCGGTGCATCTCGCCGATGCGTCTGCCAAGCAGTTCCGCCGCGTGAAGTTCGCCCGGGCCGTTGGATGTGGGCAGCAACAACGATTTGATGCCGTGGGTGATGTCGCCAACGATGTCTAGGCCGGGGATCTTGGAGCGCATGAGCGCCGGGAGACCTGAGTAGGCTCGGTCCACCATCTCCTTGTCCGTCTGTTTGGGCGGTGCTTCAACGGTGGCGGTCTTGGGGGTTTCCACGGGTTGCGCCTTTGGCGTGGTGGTCGGCGGCGGTGTCGAGGCCGGCGGCGCCTGACTCTCTGCCGGCGCGGGTTCACCGGTGGCGGCCGCGATTCGCGCATGCACCTGGGACACGATGTTGCCCACCGCCTTTTCGTTCACCTTGAAGCGTTCCATCACCTCGGGCGTAGATAGGCCGGATTGCACCGCCTCGAACACCCCGCGATAGACCGGCGGCAGTTTGGCGAGGGCCTGCTTGATGGCGTCTTTGCTGGCACCGAACGGAACCGCGGGCTCGTGTACAAATTCCTGGAGATCCGCCAAGGAATGCGGGTTTCTATCCTCGGACAAAGACGCTGGGCGTTCCTTGTTTTCAGGTATCGGCAGGACTAGATGTTCGGTAATTCCTTTTCTGTTGGCACCGAAGGGAGTCTCAGGCTCCAGCAAGCGCATCTGTCCATCGCCTTCGGCGGGTGGCGTGATGCGTGTCTCGCCCGGTGCGGGCCGGTCTAGTCCTGCTGCTTCGCGCTCTCCGGGGAAGGCGGGGAGTCGCCTCGGAACTTCGCCAGCGCGTCCATAATCAACGGGTCGCCCGCTTTGTGTTCCGCCTCGAACCTGCGTCCCGACTCCAGGCATTCCCGCAGCACGGGATGCTGTGCTCCAGTTGGCGTTGAGGGCTCGGCCAAGGGCGTCGGTAAGGGTGTGCCAGTCATAAGCGATTCCGTGTTGTTGAACAACGGCGTTCAAAGTGGCATCATCGCCTTTGGCTTGCAAGGATTTTTTTGTGGCATCGCTCATCGCCATGATGTGTTCGTCGCCGACAAACGCCCGCTGCTTCCTTGCATCCATTTCGCCGCGCGGTGTCAGTCCCATTTGGATGTCGCCGACAACACGCCCACCTTGGCTGGCGATGTGGCGGGCCAGATAGTAGGCGGTCGCCCCGGTGGTGGAAACATCGTCAACGATGATGTAATCCTTTCCGGGTTCTATCGCGCCATCGAATTCATGCACGGTGAACAAACGGCTCTTGGCGTCCTTGCCGGTGTTGTGGCTGGTGTTGGTCTTGTGGACGGTTTCATTGACTGGATTTCCGCCAAAGATTGATAGGAATCTAGCGAATCTCTCAGGAATGATGTTGGATGCCGTGTTGGGTTCTTCCAATCCGCGCACTGGAACCAGAATGGCATCGGGATTGGCCTTGATGAAATCGCGCATGGAGTCGAGGTTTCCCCTCGGCGTGGCATTGACAATGCGGTTGATGAGTTGGCGGGCTGATTTTTCCCGCTCTTCAGGTCTGGCTTCCCCTCGACCCTTGGCAAAATACCAGTCCGCATTGAAGCTGCGTGTTCCATATTTGGCATCCGGCACCGTGATGCGCGGGCCGCCGATGTTGCTGACATGGTTGAAGCGCACCATCCATTGCACATGCGGGAAATCCTTCCACACGTCGGCGGGATGTTTCCCGAAAGGTTTCTCCCCTTCAAACAGGCTCATCTGTCCGCTCTTGGCCACCTCGTTGCCGAAGCCCATGCCCTGCTGCACCTCGCGCGGGGATTTGACGGGTGCCGGGCGGGCCGATTGCTCGCCGCCTGGAAGCGCGGCGGGTTGTTCTTGCCCTTTCACCGCATCCATGTCGAACGCCAGCTTCTGACCAAGCGCCTGTTCGGCATCCAGCAACTTCTGATGCTCATCCGCCGTGAGTGCCTTGCCCGCGTCCCGTTTGGCCGTGAGCGTGCGGTAAGCGCCGAGGGCTGACATGGTGCCCACCTTCACGCTGCCCAGCCTCTGCGTGGCGTCTGGCGCGCGTGTGGCGGCGAATAGGTCGGGCTGGTTCTCATCCTTCCCGAAGTCACGGGCGGGTTCTCTCAACACACCTTCCTCCATCGCGCTGTAATACCCCGGCCCTTCAGGATCCACGGATGAAATGTCAACCACTCGAACTCCCATGCTGTCCTTGATTGCCTGCACCCGCATTGCCAACAGGTGCATTTTTGAGTTGTCGCCAGTGATTCCCGCCGGGAGATCGATGGCCACGGCATACGCTCCAAACGATCCCCTGGCGTTGGCGATGCGTTGCGCCAGGTATTGGCTATCCATGGCCTGTTCGGATGTCATGCGCTCGATGCCCAGCAGATTCATCCGCGTGTTCATCATGAGCAAATGGGCCGCGTCCGGGTTCCCGTTTCTCAGGAACTTCGCCAACTCGGCGATCTTCTCCGGTTGATCCATCGACTGGAGTTTCGATGGCAACGCCACTTCCCAATCCGCTTTCATTGGAAAGTTCTTGTCTGGCAGAGGCCCCATGCGTCGTGGCGTGAATGGCTTTTCCTCGTTGACCGTCGAGGAGTACATCATTCCGGACTCGCGGTAACTGTGGTAGGTCTCGCCGTTGGTGATGATGTGATCGAGCACCTCCCATCCCGTCATATCGGCAGCCTCTCTCAAGCGACGGGTGATAATATCATCATGGGATGAGGGCGACGGGTCACCGGATGGATGGTTGTGACTGAGGATGATGCTCTGGTATTTCTTCCCGGTTTCCTCGCGCAGCCTCGCCAACTCGCCCATAATTTCCCCTGTTGAAGCCACGGATTCATTCACGCTTCCAATGGTAATAATGCGTGCTGCAACGATATTGTTCTGTCCGTCCAGGATCATGACCTTGACCGACTCGAAGAAAGGCGAGCGGATGGGGATCATGAGCGCATGAACATCCGCCGGGGACTCGATGCGCGTGCCCACCGGGTTCCAATAGGGAATCTCATGTTTGATGAGCTGGGGCAAAATCTGCACCGCCCGCCCCTTGTCATTCACCTCGCGGGCGAGCGCCTGCCAATCGCCGGTCAGGCCGGCGTAGAGGTCTTCTGAAACGGATGGAAGTTTGGTTCCAGTCTTGGGCTTTGTTCCGGGGCTGGCAGCAGGAACCTGAGTTGCCCCACCCTTCGGCGATGGCGCGGATTCTGGCTGTGCGAAGAAATCACCTTGCGAATACGGCTTTCCATCCTCGGCCAATCCGCCGGATCGATGTTGTTCCAAGGCTTGGGATACTCGCTCACTTTCGGCTTTGATGACGCTTGCTGGAGTGCCATTGGCTGCAAGGTAGGTGGAAACCTCCGATGCGTCAAGCGGCACCTGGCTTTCCTCGACCCGGTCGGGCGCGGCGTCTTTCTGCTTCACAAGCCACCGGTCCACCTCGGCGGGCAGCGGCTCGCCGTTTGAGTCCAGCTTGCCCTGGAAACTTTCCGGGTTGACGCGCTTCAATTCCCGGCGTATGAATCCATCGAGGCCGGTGATTGGAGTCTTCCCTAGAGGGCGCGCAAGCGCACCAGGCGATTCATATGAACCCGGTCTCATTTCTTTGTCAGCGACAGCCACGGTGTTGTAATACCATTGACCATCGGACTGTTTTCTGATGGTGAAAATAGCAGTCAGTTCGTGTCCGTCCACATTGACGGGAAGAAGAAGTGTTGTGTACCCTTCCACGCCTTGTTCTTTGCTCTTCGAGAATCCTGACTTAATCGAACGCGGGATAGTGTTTTCCAAATCGGATGCTATCAGAATTTTGGCCGGGTCTGCCGATGTGTTTTCCGTTTTCCCAGCACCTCGCCGTCCAATGTGGATCGTGCCGATTTCGGGATGTTCAATGACGGCTTTATTTCTAACCATCTCGTCAAGGATTTCGGCCATTGACTGGCGCATTTCTTCGATTGATTTCCCTCTCCACGAATCGGGAACCGTAATCTTCGTGGGTGACATTAAATCCAATCTTCTTTGAACATCCAGAGTCTCCCAATCTCCGAAGTCTTTCTTGAACCCATCCGTCCGCGCCGCTGACCATTGATCTTCCGCCAGGTTCGATCTCTGTCCGTTCGGTGCCAGCGGGTGTCTGTCATTGCCACGAGGTGCGGTGGCAAACAGACGTTCCTTTTCTTTCCCTAATGCGTCGCCAAACGGAGCGCCGGGCTCCTGCACGGTGGAATCTGATGGCGGTTGCTTATCTCTCCACGCCTTAATGTCTTCCTTCAATTCCGCCTTGGTCATCTCCCTGCCGTCCTTCCATGGCATGAAGTAGTCAAAACTCCACGATGATCCACCTTCCAGCGTGATCGTTTTTTTGTTCACGCTCTTGACGATGCTGCCACCGGCATCCGGGTTGGCAACGAATGTCACCCTGTCACCCTTTTTGACCGTGGCGCGAAGGTAATCGCCGTAGGAACCAACAGCGGATGTCGCCGCTTGCCGTGATGGAGAGTTGGCTCGCGGCTGGCCGTTTTCATGCCGTTCTCCAGACACGTATCCCGCACGTTTTTCTTCAAGCTCGCGGAGATGTTTTTCCGCGTCTTGCCATAGAGTGAACGCTTTGCTCATGCGGTCATTGAGGGCACCGCGTTGCTTCATCAAACCCTTGTGCTGATTGGAACGTCCGGTAACAAATGAGCCGGGGACTTTGCTCGATTGCTCATTGAGGCGTTCGTTGATCTTCTGGAGATTTTCCACCTTGGTTCGCGCACGTTCAATCTCCCGATCCATGCCATCGATCACATCTTGAAATACACCTTCAGGAAGATGCGCCGAAGCCGCTGTGACTTCCTCCAGTGTGGTGGCGGGAGCGGGCGCGGGTGGGTTTTCCTTTGCCGCTTCCCTCACATACAAGTCACCCTTTCTAACGTATCCATCCGGCAACTTGATGTCATAGGCGTCCACCGCATCGGCGGAAACGGAATACATGCCACCATCTTTCAGGCGGGTCTTGGCGAGGTTCTTGGTCGAAGCCACGCTCTGCGGGCTTGCATCGGCCAGGTCCGCTTTCAGCAGGTCAACGCTTTGTTGGATCAGCGCCTTGTGAAGATCGGCAAGGACTTCTCCAGCGGGCTTGGTGAGTTGGCCGTTTCTCTGGTCATTGATCGTGTGCATGGCGTTTCCGATGCGGACCATGAGCATTCTCTTGCCCTTCTCGTGCACGAACTCGGCGGTCTTCTGGAAGTCGGCGGGAGTCAATCGCTCGGGTCTGGCATTCTCCCGCTCCGCTTTCTTGCTTTCCGCGAAAGCCTTCACCGCCGCCTGTTTCTCCGCTTGTGGCAGCGCCTTGAACTCAGGCGTGCCGGGGGTGGGCGGTTGAACTGTTAAGGATTCCTTGACGGTTGGCTTGAAGTCTTCCTTCTTGGCTGGCTTCTTGGTGTCTTCGGTTTTCAGCCATTCGCGCAGCGTGTCCACGTCGGTTTCCACGATGCTGCCAAGTCCTTTCCATCCGGGTTTGTAATTATCTTGATAGCCTGCGATGGCTTCCTGTCTGGAATCATAGGCCAGCATAACCTTGTGCTCGTCGAAGCGTCCGGTGGCCGGGTCAATCTGATTTACCACGAATGCTTTCTTCCCATCCGGGTTGGGACCGATAAACACGTCCACATGTTGCTTATCGCGGCCTTCACTACCCAGGAAATACCCATAGTGACTTTTCATCTCCACACTCCACGGCTTGCCGTTCTTGTCGGTGCCGGAACGCGTGGATCCTTTGGGATTCTCGATGGAAACCGTCATGCCATGGAGTGTCACCTTGCCCTTGGCATAGTTTCCCGCCTCCTTTTGCGCCTCGGTGGGTTCGGTGTTCGTTTCGCTGGCCGCCTGCTCCACTGCTTGCGCTTTCGTTTCCTCCTTGGGAGTCGGTGAATCATCGGTCTCGGTCCACACGGTATCCCCGCTCTTGAGCACTTGCCGGCCAAACTTGCTGCCGTCGTTCAACACCACGTAGTCCACATCCTCGTTGCCAAGCGAATCCTTGGACATCTGGACTTTCGATACCGTCATTTCCTCGCCGTCCACGATGACCTTCTCGCCCACCTTGAACATCGGGTCTCCATTGGCATCCACTTCATTCACTCTCACCGGCTCGCGGCCATCGGCTGGCACGTTGCCTTGGTCGAACGCCTCGATCTGCCTGGGGGATGTCCTGCCCTTGGTAGCCGCCGAAGTTGATGTCTCCCCGGCGGCTGGTTCGGATGGGGTCAGCACTTGCCCTTTTTCCCCATTGGCATTTTGCCCTTCATCGGGGGCAGTTTTGCGAACGGGTTGCCCTGTTTGATCGGGGCTTTGGGCGGCGCTGGCTTTGCTTTCGGTAGGGCCATTGTCGGTTGGGGTTGGGGTTGTTTCTTGCGGTGCCTTGATGGCAGCGGAAGGGGTTGACTCGATGTCGATCACATCGCTGGGTTTCAGCGTGACGATGACATTCTTGTGATCGTCGGCCTTGATTCTCAACCTTCCATCGGGCCGTGTCTCGATGACCTCGCCCGTGGCCTGGCCGCCAAGGCCCGGATGGTGGAATGCCACCCGGCGCGGTGGTTGCGCGGGTTCGGTGGGCTTTGCTTCCGGGTTTGTGGTTGACGTTTCGGTTGACGCGGTTGACGGCTGCGCTTCCCCATTCTTCGGGGATTGCACTGCATCCGGCGTGGTTCCGGTTGACTTGGCCGGCGTGGTTGCAATGTTCGTGATGTGACGGGCTTGAACCATCCCGTAGCGCTGCGTGCCTGAGAAGTATGCCGGATATTCCGGCCCGTTCGGCCCCTGTTGGGCCGGTCCCGTCAAGGTGATGTCGCCTTCGCCATGGTAAACGTCCTGTCTCTTATACACATCTCCGAGCCCACGAGACAGGCAGAAAACTCGTA
>CAZMSS010000140.1:0-7831 GCA_964568965.1 uncultured Verrucomicrobiota bacterium
ATTTCTGCCTGTCTCGTGGGCTCGGAGATGTGTATAAGAGACAGCTTCCTGGCGGCCCGGTGGTGCGGGTTCGTGGTCGAGACCTTCTCCATCGGCTTTGGACCGGCAATCTGGAAAAAGAAGATAAATGGAGTCGTCTACAAGATCGGCTCCATCCCCTTCGGCGGCTATGTGGCCCTCCCCCAGCTTGATCCCACCGGCATGGCTCTCGTCCAGGGTTCCGGGGAAGAGAAACCCGGGGATGCCCCCCAGCCTACCCTGACAGCCATGCCGCCTTGGAAGCGCATCATCGTCTCGGCCGCCGGCGCGGTGGGCAACATCATCTTCGCATTCATCCTGGCCTGGTTCGTTTATCTTATCGGCAAACCCGCCACCCCCGCCGAGGAAAGCGCCATGGTGGGTTATGTCGCCACCAACAGCGGAGCATACGCCTCCGGACTCCGCATCGGCGACGAAATCCTGAGCGTCAATGGCGAACGGATCCAAAATTGGACGGACTTCCTGATGGCCTGTGCCCGCAACAAGACAGTCAACGTGACCCTGAAGCGCGGGGACAGCGACGTGACCATCACCATGCCCGGCGAGGAATCGCTGTTCAAAATGGATGGTAAAAGCCTTTGCATGGTTCTCTCGGCGGATGCGGGCATGAGCGCCGACCGTGCCGGCCTCAAGCGCGGCGACATCATCACGGGCATCGACGGACAGACCGTTATCAGCCGTGCCCAGCTCATCGCGATGGTCGCGGAACGCAAGGGCCGAACTGTCCCCATCACATTCAAGCGCGACAACACGATCATGACCGGCATGGTGACCCCCGACTATGACGAGGGAAACAAGCAGGTTCGTATCGGGATCCAGTTCAACCAGAACGAGGTGGATTTCGACCGGATCGTGCACCCCGCCCCGATGGCCCAGCTCAAGACGCATTCGCTGGCAATCTTCCGGGTACTCAAAGCGCTGACCACCCCCAGCCAGGCCAAGGCGACCTCAAACCAGGTAGGCGGGCCACTCGCCATCCTCATCAGTTATTATTTCATCGTGAAAGCCAGCTTCATGGTGGCAGTCTTCTTCACCTGTTTCCTTAATGTCAACCTGGCCATCCTCAACATCATGCCCATACCGGTTCTTGATGGCGGCCACATCGTCTTTTCCCTGATTGAGATGATCTTCCGACGCCCGGTTCATCCCAAGGTGATCACCGTGTCCACCAATGTGTTCGCCTCCCTGTTGATCGGCCTCTTTGTCATCTTGACCTACCGTGACGCTCTCCGGTTCACCCCGCTGGGTGGCCTGATCAATAAATGGACGGGGCCCGGGAACCATGCCGTTGAACAGGTGCAGCCTGTCGTCATGTCGACCAACGCCCCTGCCTCCCAGGCCCAATAGCGATGCATCCAGAACTCCCCATCACCCGCCGCCCAACCCGCCAGATACAGGTGGGCTCCGTGGCGATCGGCGGAACAGCACCGATCAGCGTGCAGACGATGACCAAGACGGATACCCGTCATGTCGAGTCGACCGTCGCCCAGATCCGTGAAGTCCAGTCTGAGGGGTGCGATGTTGTCCGCCTCGCCGTGGTGGATGAGGACGCCGCCAGGGCTCTCGCGGCCATCCGGCGCGAGGTGAAGATCCCCATGATCGCCGACATTCATTTCAACCATAAACTGGCCCTGATTGCCCTCGATGCGGGCATAGACGGCCTGCGGATCAATCCGGGCAATATCGGCGGTCTGGACCGTGTCAGGGAGGTGGTCAAGGCCGCCGCCGGGCGACAGGTTCCCATCCGGATCGGCGTGAATGCCGGCTCACTTGAAAAAGACCTTCTTGAAAAATACGGGGGAGCGACCGCCGAGGCTCTTGTTGAAAGCGCCATGCGCCATGTCCGGATCCTGGAGGATGCGGGACACCCCTGGATCAAGATTTCGGTCAAGGCTTCGGATGTGCCGCGCACCCTGCAGGCCTATCGGCTTCTCTCCAAAACCACCGACCATCCCCTCCACCTTGGTGTCACCGAAGCCGGCACGCTCCTGAATGGAACCATCCGTTCAAGCGTTGCCATGGGCATGCTCATCGCCGAGGGAATTGGCGATACGATCCGCGTTTCATTGACGGATCACCCCGTGCAGGAAGTCAAGGTTGGTCTCGAACTCCTGCGTTGCCTGGGCTTGCGCCCGCCGGGTGCCAGCGTCATCTCGTGCCCCACCTGCGGGCGGATCCAGATTGACGTTGTCTCCCTGGCGCAGAAGGTGGAGGCCAAGCTGGATGAATATTACCGGGAGAACCCGACGGCCCCGCACCCGACGGTTGCCGTGATGGGCTGCCTGGTCAATGGTCCGGGCGAAGCCCGAGAAGCCGATATCGCCATCGCAGGTGGCCAGGGCAAAGCCGCCCTGTATGTACGGGGTGCCTTCCTGGCAACCGTGCCGGAAGCCGAAATCCTGGACCAGCTCATGGAGCAGGTCACGAAATGGCACGAATAGACATAGTGAAGTACTTGGGATTGCCCTTGGGATGCTGGGCTGCTCTTGTATCCATCGCCTCTTTTGCAGCGGCACCCGCCACGCCCCCGTGGATTGCCTTAGCCTCCCCTGCCCCAGGCAAAAATACGGTCCAGATCCTTGACAGTAACCGCACAGGGCTGTCGGTTCGCGTCACAGTCGCGGGCTTCCTGACCGGCACCCGAGAAGGCGCCAGCGGCCGCTACGCAACGCTCACCCTTCCCGAGGGCGGATCGCTTACCGATGTCGGGAAACCGGCGCTCCCTGTCATACGCCGATTGATCGTGGTTCCTGACAACGCCGTGGCATCCTGTTCGTTCAGCGGATCCCCGCTGATGACATCCCTGCCTGCCCTCGGGATGGCCTCACAGGTCATCCCTGTCCAGCCACCGATTGCAAAAATCCCCGGCGCCGTTGACGCCGCGGTTTTCGCACAGGACACCACGGTGTACTCGTCCCCGGAAACCTATCCGGCCACGCCCGTGACACTGTCTGAAGCCGGCATACTGTTCGGGCGCCGCCTGATCTCCCTCGAGGTCTGCCCCATCGCCCTGACCCCCTCAACCGGCGCCGTGACTTTCTTCTCAAACCTTGTCGTCGCTGTAACCTTCACGAATGAACAAATCCAGACCGCCGTGATGCCGCTGACCGCCCGGGAACAGTCGCTGCTGGCGGGGATCGTCCTGAATCCCTCAACCCCGGGCGAAACTGTCACTGCCACCCAGAAGAGACTCCTGATCATTTCGCCCAACACATTAACCAACGGCCTGAATCCCTTCATAACCTACAAAATCGGCCGGGGCTGGGCCGTGGATTGTTTCACCACAAACAGCACGGGAAAGACCACCACCTCAATCCAGTCCTTTATTAAAAACCGTTACACCAATTCGCTTACCCGCCCCGACGCACTCCTCCTCGTGGGAGATATTTCCCAGATTCCCCGCTTTATCGGCAGCACCACGGACAACCCCGACACTGACCTGTATTACGGGTGCATGGATGGTAGCGTCGACTGGCAGCCGGAATTCCCCGTGGGACGTTTGAGTGTGACCACGACCAACCAACTCACAGCAGTCCTGAATAAATCCATGGCCCATGAGCAGTCGATCCTGGAGCCCTGGATCAAACGGGCCACATTCATGGCAAGTTTAGACAACTATACTGTCTCCGAGGGCACCCACAACAGCGTGATCACAGGCTCGTTGACTCGACTGGGTTACACCGCCGAAAAACTGTATTGCTACACTTCCAACGCCACTCCCGCACAGACCCGGAGTGCCATCAACAACGGCTGTGCATTCGGCCTCTACTCAGGGCATGGCGATACCACCTACTGGGCGGACGGGCCCGTCTTCACCCAGAGCGACGTCAATAGCCTCACCAATTCCGGCCATTATCCCATCATCTGCAGTTTTGCCTGCCTGACAGGCAAGTACAGTCTCCCGGAATGCTTTGCGGAAACCTGGCTGAGGGCATCATCCAAGGGTGCGGCGGCCGTATTCGCGTCTAGCGTTACCAGTTATTGGGACGAGGATGACATCCTGGAAAAATGCCTGATTCAAGCGCTTTTTACTGAGAATCAACCACTGCTCGGTACGGCCCTCTGGCGCGCCAAACAACTGTACCTCGCCATCTTTGGGAGCTCAACGACGACCACACGCAGGTATTTTGAGCAGTATAACCTGCTCGGCGACCCCACGCTGGAAGTTGTCGGACTGCCCGTCCTCACCAATGGGATCCCCGTGGCGTGGTTCACCTCGCAGGGCATCACCAACACCGACTATACCCTGGAACTGCAGGAGGACCGGGATGGTGACGGCATGACAGCCCAGCAGGAATATCTCGCGGGAACCAATCCGGGCGACCCGGTCTCATCCCTACGCCTGATCGGCGGGGAATCCGTGAATGGCAGCTATCGCCTGCGCTGGCTGAGCGCCAACAGCCTTATAAACCCTATGCCCGCCTACCAGATATGGTCCCGCACCAACCTGACCACGGGATCATGGGCACCCCAGACAAACATCCTCATCCGCACCCCACCCACCAATGAAGTCCAACTTGCCAGCCCCACCAACACACCCCAGCTTTTCTACCGCATCACACTCACCAACTAGAGCCTGTTCCGAACGGGACGATTCAGGGTACGGAGGATGGTTAATCTTCTCTTGAAGGGGCGCCGCGCTTGATCGCCTGGCTTCCGAAGGCTTTGCGCAGGGAGTCCACGGCATGATCCAGCTTCTTGTTCCGGGCATCCACAGGCGAGGAGGCGGTATCGGCGAAAAGATCCCGTTGCACCGGGGCCGCCTGTTCCGGCGTGACGAGGTTATGCACGCCAAATCCGATCAGCCGGACCGGACGCCCGATCCGTTCCCGATCGAACAGGGTAAAAGCACATTGAATCAATTCCCGGTCGCAATCCAGCGCCGCCTGAAATGACATCTGCCGGGTGATGGTCGAGAAATCGCCATACCTGACCTTGATCTGGGCGGTGCGTGCCAGCTTGCCGCTCCCGCGCAAACGTCCCCCGACCTCCTCAACAAGCTCTAGCAACCGCTGCCGCACCCGTGAAAGCTCCCCCTCATCCTCGTCAAAAGTATGCTCATTGGAGATGCTCTTCTCCTCCCAATGCGTGATCACCGCCCGGTCGTCACGTCCCCGAACCAGTTCCTCCATGTCCCGGGCACCGGCCCGACCGAACAGGGACTCCATCGCGGCGGGCGACAGTGCCTGCAGTTGACCGATGGTGCGGATCCCCTCCTTCTCCAGACGGGCGCCCGACACCTTCCCCACCCCCCACATCTTGGTCACCGGCATCGGAGCCAGGAACGCCATGATTTCCGGTTCCGTCACCGGGACCACTGTCAGGCCATCGGGCTTGTTCATGTCGCTGGCCATCTTGGCCAGGAACTTGTTGGGGGCGACCCCCACTGAGGCCGTCAGGCCGATCCGTGACCGGATTCGCGCCTTGAGTTCACGGGCGATGGCCACCGCATCACCCCAGATGTGTAGCGCCCCGCTCACATCCAGAAACGCCTCATCCAGCGACAGGGGTTCCACAAGTGGCGTGAACTCCTCGAAAATAGTCATGATCCGGACCGAGATTTCGGCATAGCGGCTCATCCGGGGTTCCACGAAGACCGCATGAGGACACAATTTACCGGCGGTCCTGGAGGGCATGGCGGAATGAATTCCGAATTTCCGGGCCTCATAGGAACAGGTCGAAACCACCCCCCGCTTGTCCGGGGGCGAGCCAACTACCAGCGGCTTCCCCTTCCATTCGGGATGATCCAGCACCTCAATGGCCGCATAAAAGGCGTCCATATCCACATGCAAAATGGTCAACCCATGATTCATTGGCAGCCATCTTACCGCTCACGCCACCAAAAACAACCCGGGATTGAACGCCCTCTGGTCATAGATTCGCGGAGTCGTCTAAATGGCCTTCGCGGAGATATTTCCGCGTCTCTGCAGCAATCACCCCCGAGAGCAACAGCAGGGAAAGCAGGTTGGGAATGGCCATCATGGCATTGGCCATATCGGAGAAATCCCACACAAATTGCAGGGTCAATACGGAGCCGGCGTAGACGGCGAGCACCCAGAGAATACGGTAGGGCCGGATCGCCCGCTTGCCCCACAGGTATTCGGCGCATCGCTCACCGTAATATGACCAGCCCAGGATGGTGGAGAAAACAAAGGTCAGCAGCCCCACCGTCAGCACGATCGGCCCAATTCCGGGCAGGGAGTTGAAGGCCGCATTGGTCAGGGCCGCACCCTTGAGCCCGGCAAGGGCCACAGGGGCTTTCATAACACTGGTGACAACCACCAGCCCGGTCATCGCGCAGATCACCACGGTGTCCCAGAATGTTCCCGTGGAGGATACCAGCGCCTGGCGCACGGGATTCCGGGACTGGGCCGCAGCCGCCGCTATGGGCGCCGAGCCCATCCCGGATTCATTTGAAAACAACCCCCGGGCAACGCCAAATCGCGCCGCCATCACAACCGAGGCTCCCACAAATCCCCCACCCGCCGCGGTGGCGGTAAAGGCAGAATCCACAATCAGCTTCAACGCGGGGAAAATATAGGAGCCATTGGCGTACAATATCAGGCCACACCCTATGACGTAAAAAACGGCCATGAAAGGAACCAGGAATTCACAGAAGATCGAGATGGACCGGATCCCGCCTAGAATGACCAGAGCGGTCATCACGCTGAGAATCAACCCCACCCAATGGGGTGAGGCATGCATGGTTTCCTTGGCCAATGACGCAATGGAATTGGCCTGGACCATATTGCCTATACCAAATGACGCCACCACGGTGCAGAAGGCAAACAGCATGCCGATCTTTTTCAGTCCCAGCCCTTTTTCCAGCGCGTACATGGGGCCGCCGAGCATGGTGCCATCTGCGGTCTTGACGCGGTACTTCACGGCCAGAAGCGCTTCCGAGTATTTGGTAGCCATGCCCAGCACCCCGGTGAGCCACATCCACAGGACGGCCCCGGGACCGCCCAACGCCACCGCCGTGGCGACACCCACAATATTCCCCGTCCCAATGGTTGCCGCCAACGCCGTCGTCAGGGCCGCATAGGGCGAAATATCGCCCGGGGCATCCTTTTCCTTCGTGACCGACAGCTTGAGAGCCTTGACCAGGTGCCTCTGCATGAACCCCGTGCGGATGGTCAAAAAGATATGGGTCCCAAAAAGCAGAACCAGCATAGGCGGCCCCCAGAGCACGCCATTAACCCCGATAATCCATTGGTGAAGAGTCTCAATCATCGGGCGAGTATCGGGGTTTTTAAAAAAAAGTAAACACTACTTTGGGATGATTCTTTCTCACTCCTCACACATTCAAAAACAACCGGGGAATGTGCAGGCGCTGGCGGCGGGTCTCGCCGGAAAGCAGAGCCGACTTGCGCTGCGGCTGGTCATCGCGATCGGTTTTCCGGTGCCGGCCAAGAAACAGCGACGGCGCCAGGCTGAGGGTGTGCTTGCCGTACCGTTCGTTCAGCGCATCCACCGCCTCACCCAGGGCCGCTCGTTTTTCGATCCGCACGGGATCCTCGAAAAGATCGTACTGGCGTTCGGCATCCGACTCCAGTTTGCCCAGCACCACCATCGTCGCCCGGTACGCCGCTCCCCGCTCAATCAGGCTCTCGAACAATTCACGGACCCCCGGCAGGGCGTCACGGGTCATGGAGACGGGCCGGTTCAACCGGATTTCAAGCCCGTCCTGACGGTAATCCTGCCGGCGCAGCATTACAGCGAGCTGCCGGGCCCGCAACCGGTGCCGCCGCTGTCTCTTATACACATCTGACGCTGCCGACGAATAGAGAGG
>CAZMSS010000141.1:0-7702 GCA_964568965.1 uncultured Verrucomicrobiota bacterium
AAATGCAATGATTGCAGTGTTGCGCAAACTTACCACCGGCAGGATGAGACCCTGAAATGTCATATCTGTGGTTCCTCGCAGCGGGTGCCTGACCGGTGCCCGGGTTGCCAGGATCCCGCATTCAAGTTTACTGGTATCGGCACCCAGCGGGTGGAAATCGCAGTAGCAAAGATCTTTCCGGGTGCCCGGATTGCCCGGATGGATGCCGATGCCACGCGGGGCAAGGATTCCCACCGTCGTATTCTGGGTGAATTCAAGACTGGAAAGATCGACATTCTGGTGGGCACCCAGATGATTGCAAAAGGCCTTGATTTCCCGAATGTTACGCTGATTGGCGTCCTCAATGCCGATTTGAGCCTGCACATGCCCGATTTCCGGGCGGGGGAACGGACTTTTCAGCTTCTGACCCAGGTTGCGGGTAGAGCGGGACGGGGGGAGATACCCGGGGAGGTGATCGTCCAGACCTTTACCCCCTTCCACCAGGCTATTCAGGCGGCCAGACGTCTTGATTATGACGGGTTTTGTGATCAGGAGAACGCATTCAGGCAGGAATTAGGCTATCCGCCCTTCGGGCATCTGGTTTGTATTGGAATCAGGGGTGGGGATCAGACCAAGGTAATACGGGCTGCAGAGGAGTTTTCCAGGATGCTGAGCCCCCTGTTACCACCTCAAGTCGTCGTGAATGGTCCGGCACCTGCTCCCCTGGAGAAGGCAAAAGGCCAGTTTCGGCACCAGATTATCCTCAAAGCACCCACAACCCGGGCGATCACGGGAGCGTTGCGCCCCGCCATCCGGGATTTCCGCTGGCCAGCCGGCGTTAACGTGGCAGTGGACGTTGATGCTGTTTCCCTTATGTAATAGGGATTCAATTGTCAGGGCGGTGCAAAATCGCATTGCTGAGACTCTTTTCGCTTGTTGCCGCTGTTAGAGGGTGATATTTTTTCAATCATTGGAGTCTAATAGGTTTTTTCTGTATTAAAGGCGCCATCACGGAGGGCTTCACGGTGAGGTACTGTTCATATTTTTCGCTCCCGCTTCTTGTTTTGTTTCTTGCGACGCAGGAGTCCCCCGGGGCAACCAATGTGCCGGTTGTCATCCCGCGTCCCCCTGTTGCTCCCGGACTTGCCTATCCCGTAACTGTTACTACCAATGAGTCGGGTGTACCCGTTCATCAATTCTCCATGAAGCCTGCCATCACGAACATGGCTGTGGCAACCAACGATCTTGCCCAGCTCAAGGCGCAGCTGGCGGGAATTGAGGCCGAGACCCAAAAGACTTCCGATGAGGCGGGGACGCTCCGCAAGACGATGCGGAATGACTACCGGGAGATTGTCGGGGTGATGACGAATTTCACGGCCCGGAATGAGGAAGGGAAGAAACTTCAGGATCGCATTACGGCGCTGGAAACCGAGTTGAAGACGCTGAAGCAGGACCTGCAGAAAAAAATGGACGACGACGAGGCCTACAAGCAGGCCAAGGCCAAAATCGAGGCCGATCGTGAAGCCTATAAGAAAATCGAGCAAAACACGGCTGAAATTCGCAAAAAGCGGGCGGATGTCGGTGCGCGGGTGTGGCAGTTGCAGACCATGGTGGACCGCACCCTGAAGGAAGAGGAAGCCCGGGCGAACGAGGCCAAGGCGGAAAAGAACAAGTCGGCAGGTGCGCCATAAGGCGTGGGTAATTTCCGGCGAAGAGGTCGTCCTATGAAGAAACACACACAGAGGCGATGGTTGCGATGGTGCATCCCCGCATCCTTGCTCGTCATCGGATCGACAGCCGTGGCGTTGGAGCCGCCGTCTCCGCGTGAGTTGAAGTCGATGCAGTCCGATCCGGCCGAGTTTATCCTGCGGCAGGAGAATGCCAAGCGGTTTGGCAACCACAAGGTTTCCAACGAGTTGGCCCAGTGGACCGCTGATAAGTTGGCCGTGGCCGCGGCGGGCGGCGATCCATCGAAGCTCCCCCCGCCCGCGTGGCGCGGGATGCCCACCACGGGCACCAATAACGTTCTGGTGTTCATGATCGATTTTCCTGATGAACCGCACGTCAATTCCTATGAGCTGGTAACCAATAAACTTTTCGGGGCCGGACTGCCTGCCGATTTCCCGCGGGAAAGCCTGACGAAGTATTATGAGCGGTCGTCGTACGGGTTGCTCCACCTGAAGGGGATGGCGCTCGGCTGGTACACGATGCAGCATAACCGCGATTGGTACACGTCCACCTATGGGTCGGGGAATGAGGCGAATTACGCCATCATCCAGGAGGTGGCGGAACATTTTGACGGGTCCGTGGACTACAAACAGTTCGATAACAACGGGGACGGAAAAATCGACTACTTCGCCGTCCTGTGGTCCGGTCCGGACAACGGGTGGGGCAATTTCTGGTGGGGGTATCAGTGGCAGTTGTATAGTGATCTGACGCTGGATGGCGTTCAGTTCAGTAAGTTCTCATGGCAGTGGGAATCCAATCCCAGCTATACGGGGTCGTCGGAGTATGATCCCGGGGTAATTATTCATGAGACCGGGCATGCCCTCGGCCTTCCTGACTACTATGATTATGCGTATGGAGTCGGGCCTGAGGGGGGTGTGGGTGGCATGGACATGATGGATTCAGGATACGGCGATCACAACTGTTTCAGCAAGTTCATGCTGGACTGGCTGTCCCCGACCGTGATCACCTCCCTGGCCAAACAACTTCCGCTTCGGGCGGCGGCCGATTACCCGGAGGCGGTTGCCATGGCCAAGAATTATAGCGGGGCCAGCCCTTATGCCGAGTACTTCATGATCCAGAACCGGCAACAGGTGAACAACGACGAATTGTTGCCCAATTCCGGCCTGGTAATCTGGCATATCGATGCCCGGTTGAGTGGAGGGGATTTCCTCTACGACAATTCCTACACGGCTCACAAATTACTGCGGCTCATGGAGGCCGACGGTTTGGAGGAAATAGAAAAATACGGGAATGCGAATGCCGGTGACTTCTATGTCCACGGCAAGATTTTCGCAGATACCACGAGCCCTAACAGTAAGTTCTACGACGGAACCAGTTCGGGGGTTAGAGTGTCGGCGATCGGGACTGGTGCAACAATCCCGGCCGATTATTCACTTGTGGGCGACGATTTTGTCTACCCGCTCGAAAGTTTTGTGTCAGCCGGCGAGCCTTTGGTCGGCCCCTATCTGCCCTCCAACAAAACCTACACGGTCAGCAATCCGCTCAGCAGCAACTTGACCTGGTCTGTTTTGGGGAGCGGCGCTGCATGGTTGTCCATCACCCCGTCGACGTTCGATGTGGCCACCGGGATGGTGGTCGAGGTTGTCTTGACCATTGACCAGTCTGTGGCGCAGACGATGGAAGCGGGGACCTACATTGAAACCCTGACTTTTACAAACAATCTGGGGCTGGGATGCGGTTCAAGACGCGTGGTCCTGCGTATCGGGCGGAATTACAATATTCAGCCGGCGGACTTCAACTGGATTGATCCCGTGGCGGGAATGCATTATGTGGTCGCTGCGCCCACCGGCGTCAGCGCGCCCTATGACTTGGCTTTTCCGGTGACCTTTTATGACAGTGTCTACTCCGCTCTTCAGGTGTCAGCCCGGGGGATGGTGGGGTTTGTGCCGGGCGGGTTGGAAACCGATAAAAACGGCGATTTTCCGGATACGGGGGCGCCGAACGGTATGCTGTGTCCGTTCTGGGATGCGATTGATGGCCGCCGGCTGCCCGCTCGGATGTATTTTAAGACACTGGGGTCGGTTCCCAACCGAACGAATGTTGTTACATGGATCGGGGCGCCCCATGACGGTGATTTGACCGCTACCTTCAGTGTTCAGGTGGTCATCCCGGAACAAACCAATGATGTTAGCCGCAACAACGACATTATCTTCCAGTACAAGGATGTTGCCGAGGGGAATGCGACCTATGGGTCGGGTAAAAGCGCGACCATTGCAATCGAGGACGAATACGGGGCGTTGTACAAGAAATATTCAGTGAATGGTGAGCGGTGGCTGGCGAACGAAACCGCTTTGCGGTTCACCCAGATTCCGGCGACGGACACGACGCCGCCGGTCGGACGGATCAGCTTGATGGGTGGGGTCGGCTCTACGGCTCAATTTGAAATCAAGTTCAATGAACCCGTGGTGGGCTTTGGTGCGGATGATCTGGTCATGAATTCCACAATCCCGGGGAGTGCCCTGGACGGGATTGAGGGGAGTGGTATGCGCTATGTGGTGTCTGTCAGCAATATCACCACACTGGGCCGAATCAGCGTGGCGGTGAATGCGAATGCCGTGGCGGATTGGGCTGGCAATTCGAACGCAGCCTTCGGGCCGGCGATTTACGTCGTACAGGTGGAGTCCACAAACTTTTTTGATGACATGGAAAGCGGGGCGGCAAACTGGACGGCCTCGACGAATGTGTATGACCTGTTGACCACGGTGGCATGGCAGTGGGGGATGCCGGCGTATGTGAACGGTCCCCTGACGGCGGCGAGCGGGTCGAACTGTTGGGGAACGGTGTTGACGGGCGATTATCCGGTGGGAATGAATGCCTGGGTGGAGTCGGTTCCGATCACCGTGGGGGCGAATCCCGTGCTTGAGTTTGAGGAGTGGCATTCTTTTTCAGGCTCGGCGGATTTAGGGTATGTGGAGGTGGATGGCGGGTCAGGCTGGGTGAACGTCACGCCGGAGGGGTCGTATTCGGGCAATGGCCGGATCTGGACACATCGGCAGATCCAGCTTGATGACTCCCAGTTCGGGAGCCGGAGCATCCGGGTGCGATTCCGCGCCATCAGCGATTTTTCGATCAATTTGGCTGGTATGTATGTCGATGACGTTGCGGTGCACAGCCAGCGTGCGCCAGGCGTATGGGTGGTCGATTATTCCCCCGCGAATTCCGCGCCGAATGTGACGGTGCCGGTGTCTGTCACGGTTTACAATTCCTCCACGAATCCGGTGTCCCAAGTCCTGGGTGACGTCAGCTCTCCCTATTCCGGCGTTAGTGTGGAGACGAGCTCCGTGCCGGTGGTATACGGCGACATGGAGGCAGGCGATCTCCGTACCGGGGTGGCGCCGGTGCAACTCGCTTTGTCGGCGGCGGGCAATTTCACGACGCCGAATCTCCAGTTGATTCATCAGTCCCGTTCCGGAGAGGCGGTGATATCAGCGGATATTCTGCCTTTTACCGTTGACGGCGTCACAGCAATGGTGACCACCAATCGGCTCTCGGTCACCTCGGGAACAGGCGTTACAAACTGGCTGGGACAGTACTTGCAGGGTAGCGGCGGCTTGACCTCGTGCCTGTTCCAGGTTATTGCGGCCGGGAGCAACGGCGTACCCGACCAACCCACCCTGTCGGGGCAGGTGACGGGTGACGACCGGGTACTATACGCAGAGGTGGGCGGGCTTCCGTGGGGGCGCTTCGGTGAAGGGACGGCGATTCCGCCGGACTTCGGGCGTTTCCTGAAGGCGTTCAAGCATGGCGAGGCGGCGGGGGCGAAAATCTATGTCCGCGCCTGGGATTCCTCGTCGTTCGAGGGCTCCGTGGCCTACGGCGATTCCTTCCTTTATACGTTATCGGCAGCCACGAACCAGTCGTGCGATTTCGGAACCTGGACGGTGGGGATCCCCTTGCTGTCCGGTCGTGATCGCAACGGTGACGGCATTCTCGACGCCTACTGTGTGACCAACCATATGGATCCCCGTCTAGCCATTGCGCCGTTGGCTTCGAGTTGGAGCCTGGCTCAGGACGCCTTGGGCTCGGTCGGTATAGGGCCCCAACAGTTCAGCGGAACCATGCCAAGCCCGACACGGCTGTTCTACAAAGGCGACTACCTGTATGTCCTTGACACCGGGAACAACCGGATTCAGATCTGGAACCGGTTGACGCGTCAATATATCGGGGCGTATGGCTCGCAAGGGACGGGAGACGGGAACTTTAAGCGGCCGGTCGGATTGGCTCTGGATCCCTCCACAAACCGCTTTGCGGTTGCGGACCAGGGAAATTACCGGATCCAGGTCTTCTCCTTTGATCCCGTGGTTCCCACGAACATTAACTTCGAGTTTTCCTTTGGCTCGTATGAACTCCTGAAGCCGACTGATGTGGCGATTGATTCACTCGGTCGTTTTTATGTCACCGATGAGCGCGTCAGCACGGTGGATGAGAGCGTTGTTGAGATTTTCAATGCCTTTGGGGTTGATGTCGGCGCTCTTGCGACGACTGGGAGCGGGATTGGCGAGGTGCATAAGCCGGGTGGGGTTTGTGTGGGGCCGGATGGCCTGATCATCGTCGCCGATACGGAGAACAACCGCGTTCAGGCGTTTCAGAACTCTAACAACGTCGGGGTGCTGGTTTGGCCGCTTACAGGAATGAATGACGTGTCCTTCTTCAAGCCAAGGGGCGTGCAGTGCGGCTTGAGCGGCCGGGTCTATGTCGCGGACACCGATAACTCGCAGATCAGGATTCTGAAGCATGACGGTTCTCATATCGCGACGCTGGGGAGTCAGGGGTACGGGTTCAATCTTGTCATGAACCACCCGTACGGCGTGATGCCGGTGGTGGAGTCCAATATCGTCTATGTGGCGGATACCTATAATAACCGCGTGTTGACGATCGCGCCGATCTATGATGGGGATGGCGATGGCATGGATGATATTTGGGAGGAATTGCACGGGCTGGACCCGAACAACCCGAATGATGCCATGTTGGATTCGTTCGGGCTCGGCCTCCCCAACATCGGGGCTTACCGGCTGGGATTGAGTCCGACTGAACTCCCCGTGTTCCTGCCGGTCCAAATCACAGCTTTCTCCGTCAATCCGCCCAGTTTGCAGTGGGCCATCGCCACAAACGGGGGGATTTACCAGGTCGAGTATTCCTATGACAACTGGTTCATCGCCTCCAACAGCTGGGTGCCGGGTCCGATTTATACCTCGGCCGTAAATGGGACGTTGAGTGTGAATTCGGGGCTGACGTTGACCAACAGGGTGCAGTACATCCGGGTGAAACGGTTGAGTCCGTAAAATCCGGCTCCACACCCTCTCCCTTGAGGGGAAAGGGCCGGGGTGAGGGTGAATTTTGGGTGAATGTAACGTGGGTAAGGAGTCATTAAGACTATGAAGAATTTGACAAGGAAATGCGCGTTGGTGGCTGCGGGGATTCTTGTGGTTTCCCCTGTCTCTCATGCCGCTGAAACTACCCCGGTATTTCTTCCCGAAAATACGGTGACCAACCATATTGTGATTACTCCGACCAATGCGGCTGAATTTGCCGAGTTGAAGGCGAAAGAGGCCGATTTGGTTGCTCAGCAGCACGCGTTGGAACAGAAAATATTCAAAGTCTTCAGGTCGTTGCATGTGGCTCGTGAGGAAACGGTCAAGGATGACAAGGAATTGATTGAACTGGCCCGCGAGATCGCCCGGAAACAGGCTGAGCTAGAGAAGCGCACGGCAGAGAAGTATCCGCAACTCGGCAAACAGACACAGGAGCGGGATTCCCTGACGAAGGAGCATTCCACTCTCGGTGAGCAATTGCGGGATATTCGGAAGCGGATGGATGTTATTCAGGGATTGTTGCCGGCGGATGAGAAGACGACCCCGCCCGTAAATAAATGACGATAGCCTCATCGACAGGAACCGTGGAAGAGAGCGATTTTATGAATTTTGGCGTATCAGTTACCAAGAGGGATAAAGCTATGAGCAAACTACCCAAGAGT
>CAZMSS010000142.1:0-7687 GCA_964568965.1 uncultured Verrucomicrobiota bacterium
CCGTGATTTTCTTTTCCTTATCATCCAGGACACGGCTACGGCGCTCACGCCCCCAGCGGACCTTGTCGCGCGCCTCCTCGAGATCCGGCAGGGTCACGGATTCCTTTCCGCCCCGGGCCGCCAGAAGGGCCGCCTCGTTCATCAGGTTCGCCAGGTCGGCGCCGGAAAATCCCGGCGTGCCGCGGGCGATGCGGCGCAGTTCCACGGTGGGCGACAACTTGATGCCGCGGGCATGAATCTTGAGGATCGCCTCGCGCCCCTCGAGCGTGGGCAGATCGATCACGATCTGGCGGTCAAAGCGGCCCGGCCGCTGCAGCGCCGGGTCCAGCACGTCGGGCCGGTTCGTGGCGGCGATGATGATGACGCCCTCCTGCGTGTCGAACCCGTCCATCTCGACGAGCAACGCATTCAGCGTCTGCTCGCGTTCATCGTGCCCGCCGCCTATGCCCGAAAACCGGCTGCGGCCGACGGCGTCGATCTCATCAATGAAGATGATGCAGGGCGCATTCTTCTTGCCCTGCTCGAACATGTCACGGACGCGCGAGGCGCCGACGCCGACAAACATTTCCACGAAGTCCGAGCCGCTGATGCTGAAGAACGGCACATCCGCCTCGCCCGCGATGGCCTTGGCCATGAGCGTTTTCCCGGTGCCGGGAGGCCCCATGAGCATCACGCCCTTGGGGATGCGGCCGCCGAGTTTCTGGAAGCGCTTGGGGTCCTTGAGGAAATCGATGATTTCCTGGACTTCCTCCTTGGCCTCCTCGACGCCGGCGACATCCTTGAACGTCACCTTGTTCTTGTCGCGGTTGAGCATCTTCGCGCGGCTCTTGCCGAAGCTCAGGGCCCCCTGCCCCATGCCCTTCATCTGGCGCGAGAACATGAACCACAGCAGGCCCAGCAGCAGAAGCACCGGCAGGGCGCTGGAGACGATCTGCCAGAAATACGGACTGTCGCGACGGAACCCGAACTTCACGCCGTGCGCCGTCAGCCATTTGGGGATGTCATCCGTGGCCATCATCACGTCCACCTTGAACTGTTTCTGCTTGGTGGTGAGCGGATCAATGGTCTTCAGGGTTCCCTGGATATACTGGTTGCCCGAGATCTCGCCGATGATCTCGCACTCCGTTACCTCGCCCTTCTCCACGAGTTGGACAAAGTCGGGGTTGTACTTCATTGCCGTAAACACCTGCTGTTCGCCCTTGTAGTACTGGTACGCCAGCAGCATCAGGCTGAATACGGCAAACCACAGGAACAGTCCGCGCGGCGAGAATTTCGGAGGCGGCATCAGATCGGGCTTCTTCTTCGGCTCCACAGGCGGCACCTGCGGCGTCTTGTTGTCATTCGGTGATTCCATGAGATTCCTCTTTTTTCAAACCAGGCTGTGATTCTAGAGGATGATGTGCTTTTTCGCAAACACTATGGGGGCTATTCTTTTTTTGCGGGGATCAGGGACACCAGGAAGACTGTGGTTTAATTGAATCGTCGTCGTACCGGGCGGGATAGGATAAACAGAAACCAGCCTGTTTTTTTACCACTCACGCGATATGCCTACCCCCCATCAAGCCATCAGCCTTCCGGTCATGTTCGCTTTTTTAGTGGTGCAACGGCATCGTTTCTGAATAATCGGAATCGCCATGACTGAATCAGGTATAGAGACCATCGCGGCGATTGCCACGGCGCCAGGCGAGGGAGCGGTCGCCATTGTGCGAATTTCCGGTCCCGCAAGCCTGCCCATTGCCGACCGGATTTTCAAGGGCAAGGGCCCCCTCCCCTCCTCCAGGCCGGGCGGTTCGTTCATGCACGGGATCATTGCCGGCGCGGAAGGCATCGCCGATGAGGTGATCCTCCTCGTCTACAGGGCGCCCCGCAGCTACACGCGGGAAGACGCGGTGGAGATCCAGGGACACGGAGGCTCCGCCGCCATCAAGCGTATTCTCCGGGAAGTACTTGAGGCGGGCGCACGCCCCGCCGAACCCGGCGAGTTTACGAAGCGGGCCTTCCTGAACGGGCGGATTGACCTTGTCCAGGCTGAAGCGGTCCTTGACCTCATCCGCGCCCGAACCGACCGCGCAGCCCAGGCGGCCCTGGAGCAGATCTCGGGGCACTTGAGCTCGGCGTTTAACAGACTTTACGACAACACCCTGTCCGCTTGCGGCGATCTCGAGGCCTCACTCGACTTCTCAGAGGACGAAATGCCCCCCTCCCTGATGCAGGATGTGGCGGCCCATCTCAAGGGAATTGAGGCGGATTTCAAGAAACTTCTGGGATCCTGGGACGAAGGTCATATTTTAAGGGATGGCGCCAGCGTGACCATCGCCGGCAAACCCAATGTCGGGAAATCCACCCTCCTTAATGCCCTTCTCGGCAGGGAACGAGCCATCGTTACCCCCCTCGCAGGCACAACCCGAGACACCATAGAGGAACAAATGGTCATTGATGGCTATCCGGTCAAAATAATCGACACTGCCGGTCTTCGCGATTCCTCGTGCATGATCGAGAACGAGGGAATCCGGCGCGCCAGGGATAGCGTTGAACAATCCGACGTGATTATTTATGTCATCGATGGTTCAACCCCCTTTTCAAAAGAGGATGCGCAGCAACTGGAATTGCTTCCAAAATCCAAGACAATTATTGCGATTAACAAATCGGATCTACCAGAATACGAAACAAATAAGCCATATGCGTCTGACTGGTCAGTCATTAACATCAGCGCAGCACGTCGGGAAGGGCTGCAAGAGCTCAAAAACCGAATCCTTCGCATATTGGGGATTCAGGGTGGCCTCCCCCATCGTGCCGTGATCGCCGAGCGACACCGCCGGCTGCTGATATCCGCACACAAGGACATCGTTGAGGCTGACCTGCTGCTCTCGCGGATAACACCGGATCCTGCCCTGGCGGCATCCCGCCTCCGACTGGCACTGGAAACGCTAGGATCCGTCACAGGCCGGGTCTACCACGAAGAGCTCCTCAACAACATCTTCAGCCGGTTCTGTATCGGGAAATAAGCAGGAAGCATTGAACATGGACGCGGAGGATAGACTGGAGTTTATAGGTGCACAGTCTCTTCCGATATACTTATCCTGTCTATCCAGAACATCCATGCTAAATTAAGGGTCTCTTCAAAAACATGGAAGCATATCAAGTCATAGTCATCGGGGCCGGTCATGCAGGGTGCGAGGCAGCACTGGCGGCTACCCGGATGGGCGCCAGGACGGCGCTGCTGACCCTGGACCGGAATGCCATAGCCAGGATGTCCTGCAATCCCTCCATCGGCGGCATCGCCAAGTCCCACATCGTCTGCGAGCTGGATGCCCTTGGCGGCGAGATGGGCAGGAACAGCGATTACACCGGCATCCAATTCCGAACCCTGAATACGAAGAAGGGACCCGCGGTACAGGCATTCCGTACCCAGTGCGACAAACACGCCTACGCGAAACGCATGCAGCGGGTCACTGAAACCACCCGCCACCTCCAAATCATCGAGGCACTTGTCGAGGATCTGTGGATTGAGAACGGAACGCTACGGGGCGTCATTATTTCCGACGGCTCCCGGATCGAGGGCAAGGCCGTCATTTTGACCGCCGGTACCTTTCTCAGGGGCATGATTCACATCGGGAAGAACTCATTTCCCGGCGGCAGGAAGGGTGAGCCCGCCGCCCATCAGCTCAGCCTGGCTCTTGATCGACTGGGATGCAGACTGGGACGTCTGAAGACCGGAACACCACCCCGGCTGCACAAGGACAGTATCGACTGGAGTAAAACCACCGAACAGCCCGGCGAGACACCCCCGCCCTTCTTTTCCTATGAGATCAACATGAAACGAAAAGTGTTCCACGTGGAACATAAGTCAGGGGGCAGAGAGCAGGGGGCAGCGGGCAGGGAGATGTTCCACGTGGAACACTCCTTGTTGAGGCCGTGGATGCCCGGGGTAAACCAACTTCCCTGCCACATTACCCATACTACACCTGAAACGCACCGGATTATCCGCGACAATCTTGATAAAAGCGCCATGTATGGAGGGATGATCACGGGAACGGGCGCCCGGTATTGTCCCTCCATCGAGGACAAGGTCGTGAAATTCGCGGACAAGGATGAGCATCATATCTTTCTGGAGCCGGAGGGAAGATCCACGCCGGAGATCTATCCCAATGGAACCTCCAACAGTCTGCCTGAGGATGTCCAGGTGGCGATGATCCATTCGATCCCCGGACTGGAGAATGCCTTGTTCACGAATCTGGCCTATGCCATTGAGTATGATTACTCCGACCCAACCCAGCTGACCCACACCTTGGAATCCAAGCTGCTGGAGCATCTTTACTTCGCGGGCCAGATCAATGGGACCACCGGCTATGAGGAGGCGGCGGGCCAAGGGTTTGTCGCCGGGGTTAATGCCGTGCTGAAGTTGCGGGGAGAAAAGCCGTTTGTGCTGGGACGGGGTGATGCCTATATCGGGGTGCTGATAGATGATCTTGTGACGAAGGGCACGGATGAACCGTACCGGATGTTTACCTCGCGGGCAGAGCATCGGCTCCTGCTCCGTCAGGATAATGCGATTTTCAGAATGCTTCCCTTTGCCAAGACTATTGGGATTATTCCCGATCGGGACATTCATGACTTTGAGCGGCTCCAATCCGCCATTGACCATGAACTCCAGAGGCTCGACACGACCCATCATGAAGGCCAATCATTGACACAACATCTTCGTAAAACGGAGGTTACGTATAAAAACCTTCCTCACTCCAAAATAACGGACCACTTGGTCACATCTCAAGTTGAGATCTTGGTCAAGTATGCAGGTTACATTGCCCGGGAAAAGCAACAGATTGAAAAGGCGCGCTCTTTGGAGGATCAACGGATTCCGGATTGGATTGATTACGACAAATTGAACGTTCTCCGTTTTGAGTGCCGCGAGAAGTTGAAGCGTATCCGGCCCGAATCACTCGGCCAAGCATCCCGCATCTCCGGGGTAAATCCGGCCGATATCTCCATCCTTGCCGTCATCATCAAGCGTGGCCGGGGCTAACCTGCCCACAATACGCGGGCACTGAGGTGGTCGCCGACCTCCGGGCGGCGTCAGACCCGGTCAGGGACCATGCTTGAAATTCCACCGTCCAGCGATCCCGGCGTCCCCCCGTCTTTGAAACTCTATAATTTGTGGACACCACCGCCAGGAAAGGGGAAAATATAACCGAAGGGATAGAAGAAGAAAGGAGGGTGTTATGCATCCCGTAATGACCATGAAGACGTGGGCTCATGAGCATCATGTGGCGACACGGCATGAGCTGGCGGAAAGCATGTCCCAGTGGATTCACGGGGAAAGGTTCTGGCCCGTAGTTGGACTCATTCTGGCTTTCGGGTTTATGTTCCTGCTGATGTATCTGGCCATCCGATTCGGCCCGGCAACCGTCAGCACTGTAAATTATAATCCCCCGTATTTCTTCTGGATGCACTGAGGACTTCGCCTCCGAGAGGCCATTTGAGCATAGCCGCCCGAGCGGGAGGAACTGGTATCAGGGTTTTCCGGGATCGAGCTGGAGGCGGATCGTGAGGATTTTATCGCGCCCGAATGTCGCCTGCAGTTTCACCAGCATGTCCTTCTGGATCCGGTGGAGTTCACTGAGCCAGGGGGAACTATCCACAAATATCGTCAACGCCTTATTGGTGAGAATCCCTGGCCGGGTATGTGCTGCAACGGCTTTGCCCAGCGCCGACTCCCATTTTTCCTCCAGGACGCCCATCTTGGCCTGTTCGTCCAATTTGACAGCCCGCAGGAGCGGACCGATGAGTTTCCCAATGGGAATGCCGCCGTCCGCCGTTGCGCTCGGCTGCTGCTTGGCCTGACGGGAATACTTGTAGTGCATGGCTGACATCGGGTGATGGTATACCGTTATTCTGCCCGCTCTGTCGAGCCGGCAGGCGCACAAAAAAAACGGGCAGGGGTAACCCTGCCCGCATCAGCCTCTGGATTTTATCAAGGCCTACTCGCCGAGCTGCCAGCGGACAAAGCGGCGGATGGAGAGCGTGTCGCCCACTTCCTTGCCTTTGGCCTCAAGCAGTTTGGTCACTGAAACATCCGGCTCCTTGACGAACCCCTGATCCACCATGCACACCTGCTCGTAGAACTTGCGGATCTTGCCATCCACAATCTTATCCACGATGTTGGCGGGCTTCCCGGTCACCTGCTTGGCGTAAATCTCACGCTCCGCGGTGAGGACATCGGCGGGGACATCAGCGGGGACAAGATACTTCGGACTGCACGCCGCGATATGCAACGTGAGGTCCTTGGACAAGTCCTTCACCACGGGGCTATCCGCCGTGGTGCTTTTGCCAAACCCGAGTTCCAGCATGACACCCAGCTTGCCGTTCAAGTGAATGTAGGTGGCCACCAGTCCGGTTCCCTGGACCGTGTAGCGGATATTGCGCTTGGCAACCAGGTTTTCCCCGATTTCCGCGACCTTGGCGGCCATCTCGGCCTTGGTGGTCTCGGTGATGGTGTTATCGGCCATCCCCAGAGACTTCTCCGCCATCGCCTTGACGAACTTCTGGAAGTTCTCGTTTTTGGCCACGAAGTCGGTTTCGCTGTTGATCTCGATCAGCGAACCGACATTGCCGCCGCCCGCCGCGGCAATCAATCCCTGATTGGCCGCACGCGTTGCCTTCTTGGCGGCAATCGCCACGCCTCGTTCGCGGAGCAGGCGGATTGCCTTCTCCTTGTCGCCGCCGGCTTCCACCAGGGCACGCTTGCATTCCATCATGCCCACGTTGGTGGCTTCCCGCAACTCCTGAACCATTGCTGCTGTAATCTCAGCCATAATCACTCTCCTGTTTTGACTTACGCCTGGGCCGGGGCTTCGGGCGCGGCTTCGGGTTTCGCCTCCGCCGGGGCGGCAGGCCTGCTTCCGGTGTTCACGCGGCGGCGCGGGGTGCGGTCGCCACGCGGCTTGCGGGGACCCGACGGACGGGGTTCGCCACCGCCCTGACCCTGTTCGGTTTCGCGCTTCTTGTTCTCCTCGACGGCGATCTTGGAGTATTCCGAGGCGCCCTTCTTGATGGCTACGGCCAGCACATCGGCGATCAGCCGGATACCGCGGATCGCGTCATCATTGCCGGGAATCGGGTAATCCACGGGCTCGGGATCCGTATTGGTATCCACGATGGCAATCACGGGAATGTGGAGGCGGTTGGCCTCGGCCACCGCGATCGACTCGCGGTTCACATCGATGACGAACATGGCGCCGGGCTTGTCCTCCATGTTGGCCAGACCGGAGAAGTTCTTGCGCAGCTTCTCGAGCTCATGGCGAAGCACGGCGACTTCCTTCTTGGGCATCTTGTCGAACGAGCCGTCCTTTTCCATCCTCTCGACCTGGTGCAAATACTTGATGCGCTTGCGGATCGTGGTGCTGTTGGTCAGCGTGCCGCCGAGCCAGCGGGTGTTGATGAAGGGCTGGCCGCATTCCGTGGCGATATCCTTCGTGACCTGCTGCGCCTGCTTCTTGGTGCCGACGAACAGGATCGGGCGGCCGCGGGCGGCGGTCTCGTAGACGAACTGCTTCGCCTTCTCGAGCTGCTCGAGGGTCTTGGTGAGGTCGATGATGTGAATCCCGTTGCGCTTGTCGAAGACAAACGGCTTCATCTTGGGATTCCAACGCTTGGTCTGGTGACCGAAATGCAGACCCGCATCGAGCAG
>CAZMSS010000143.1:0-7625 GCA_964568965.1 uncultured Verrucomicrobiota bacterium
TACACCTCTCTATTCGTCGGCAGCGTCAGATGTGTATAAGAGACAGCCCGCGAGCAGTCCGTCACTCCTGACGTCAAACTTCAATCGGCCGTCATCAGCATAACCCGATCCCCGTCAGGCACCCCCCATCTTCTCCAGTCTGAGTGGGCCCTTTTCCGCGACCCCGAGGACCGTCCTGCAAAATGAAGATTCACCACAGAGGCACAGAGACACCGAGAATGCAAATGTGGCGTTTATTTCGTCCACGGAAATACCGTGGCCAAAATAAACGCCACGGTTATCTGGAGGAAGACATAGAGAAAGAAGAGATGTTTCAGCACTCAAACCTTCTCCTCCTCCTCGCCTCTTCCTTCAAGAGGGGTTTCACGAATTTTAGTGGGGGGGTACTCGCCCTCATTAAAATTCGTGAAACATTCTCTTCTCCTTGTCTCGGTGTCTCAAGCGAAGCGGGTGGTGAATCTTCTTGTCGCACAAAGGGGAGGTGGAATGGAGCAGGGGTGTGGATTTGTCGTCGTGGGTTCACGATGCTTGAGCTCCTTGTCGCCGTTGCCTTGACGGCCGTGATGATCACGGTGGTGGCCGGTGCTTTCGCGGCCGGGCTGCGGGTGTGGCAGCGGGCCAGCCAGCAGGGCGGGACTTACCAGGATGCGGTCATGGCGCTGGAATGGATCCAGAAGGATATCTGCAATACCGTGCCCTTCCGGCTGGTTCCGTTCCGGGGGAGCGACAGCAGGGTGGAAATTCCGTCGATTGTCGCGGTGAGCCGGCCTGAGGGCCGGCAGGATCAGCCGGGTTCAATCCGGTACGAGTTCAGCGCCGCCACCCGTCGCCTCGAGCGGGTGACGCGGACTTTCTCGATCCCTGAAGGTGAAAAAGAGGTCCGGGAAGTGATCCTGGGCAAAGTGGAGAGTATCCGCTTTTCCTACGCTGACCGTGGCCCTGACGGGAAAGGTCCCTTAAGCTGGGCCGGCATATGGCCCCCGGGCACAAATACCCCCATCGCCATAAATTTGCACCTACACTCCCCCCCCTCAGTCGACTTCGAAAGGATCATGGTGATGCCATGAACCCTGCCCGCTGCCCCCCATGGCACGCCGGAGCGCCCCCGCGTAGGCGGCTGCCCCCTGCCCCCTGTTCCCGGGGTGGCAGCATCCTCATCCTTGCCCTATGGGTCATCTTCATGCTGGCGCTTCTGGCTGTGGCAGTTGGCGCCTATGTTGACAGCCGTCTGACCTTTGCCCGGCGGATCGAGCAGCGGACGCTCGGCTATTATGCCGCCCGCACGGGGATTGAGCGGTGCCTGGTCATCCTGAAGCAGGACACCAACGGCTGGGATGCCTTGACGGAGCCCTGGGCGAACAGCCGGCAGGATTTCTCCAATGCCGTTGTCGGCGCCGGGGTGGTTTCGGTGCGGTATGAGGTCGATTTGGCGGATGGCAGCAGGGGGACGAATTACGGGGTGGGGGACGAGCAGAGCCGGATCGACCTCAACCTCGCGCGGGTCGAGCTGCTGGCGACCTTGCTCCAGGAGGCCGGGGGCATGGGGGCGGAACCTGCGGTGCGGGTAGCCGACGCCCTCAATGTGGCGCGGACCAAACCGGTGGAGAAGAAGCCCGGGGTGGGCGAGAAGCCCTGCTGGCAGGATCCCCGCTTTACGCGCGGACCGTTCCAGTCGGTTGAGGAGGTGCGCTGGGTCAAGGGCATGACCGAAGCCGTATTCCTGAAAATCCGGGATCACGTCACGGTTCACGGGGGGATGCGAGTCAACCTGAACACCGCAGGCGGAGTGGTCTTGCGGGTGCTCGGGCGCCGGGCGGCAAGCGGGAGTGGGGCAGGCGGAGTTGAAAGTCTTGCAAAGAAGATATTGCAGTTCAGGGAAAGGGGCGGTATTTTTAAAACCTATTCGGGATCCGGGTTGGTCGAGGCGTTGGGACCCGAGGCCCGGTTGACGGAGGATGAACGAAGCCGCTTGTATGGCATGGCGCCTTATGTCACGGTGGCGAGCGAGCATTTCAGGGGTTGGGCGGAGGGGGCACCGCTGAACTGTGCGGGGGAATCCCGCCGGCTGGATTTCGTGTGGGACAGGAAACATAACAAGTTTGTATTTTGGCATGAAGATTGATCCGCAAATTACTTTTGGGAAGACCGTGGTGGCGGTTGAGCCCGGACCCGACTGGTTCAAGCTGGTAAAAGTCACCCGCGGGCGCGGCGGGCCCAAGGTTGAGCGGGTGATCCTGCGACGGACCGAAGAGGTCGAGGCGCTGGCTGGCCCGGGGTTAATGCGGGCGCTTGGGCTCCAGGAACTGGAGGGAGTCCCTGTGGTTCTCTGCCTTCCCCGTCAGCTGGTGAATGTCCGCCTGTTTGACCTGCCCTCGGGCGACCATCAGGAAATTGCCGACATGGTTGACCTGCAGATCGCGAGGCAGACGCCCTATTCCCGCGATGAGATTGTCTTCGACTACCGGTTGTTCCGTTCCGACAAAGAGGGCTACACCCGTGTCATGCTGGTGATTGCCCAGACCGGTGTGGTCCGCTCGAAATACCGTTTCCTTGAGGATTCCGGGATATCGGTGGGGTTGGTGACTGTGACGACGGACGGCTGGCTGGCGTCGTTGCAGTCGGGCGCCCTGGCGTTGCCGGCGCCCGGAACCGGTGCGGTGGCGTTCCTTGATTGTGACTCGTCCGCGGGCGATCTGGTTATCCTGAGCAAGGGGGTTCCGCTTTTCAGCCGGAGCATGTCCGTCGGCTACACCCCATTGACCACCGGGGAGGGCAAGCAGCTCGAGCGCTGTGTGCAGGAGATCAGCCGCGCGCTGGAAACCTTCCGGAACGAAACGCCCGGGGTTGCGGTGTCGCTACTGGTGCTCTCCGGGGCGGCCGCCAGGATTCCCGCACTGGCGGACGGTTTGAAGTCGGCTTTGAAGCTGGATGTGGCAGGGGTTGAAGGGATGGAAAAGCTCGTCGACAACCTGCTGCTACCCCCTGAAAGCAAAGGGGCCTCTCTGGCCGGAGTGCTGGGGGCGGCGGCCGAGGCAGGGGAACTGCAGATCAACCTGATGCCCGACTCGGTGCGTATGCGCAAGGATGTGCTTGCCAAGGCCCGCCTGTTGACGGTGACGGGAATCCTTCTTCTGGCCGTCATCGGCACGCTGACACTTTTCATTCTCAGCCGTCAACAGCGGCAGGAGGCCTATTTGGCCGAGTTGACGCGGATGATCAAGGGGACGTCGAGCAGGGCGGAGGAGATCGACGCGATGCGGCGCAAGGTGGCCATTGTGGCTGAGCGGATGGGCTCGAAGATGATCCCGGTGAAAGCGCTGACCGAGCTTTGCGGGGTGATTGGCGAATCAGCGGTTTTCACGGCAATCGAAATCAGCGACGGGGCCAAACTGGTCGTTCGCGGCTATACGGAAGGGACGACGGTGGCGGACACGGTGAAGCTGGTCAATGCGATGGAGGCCTCGCCGCTGTTCCAGAATGTCAAGAGCACCCGGACGGTGTCCGGCAAGGACCGGACCGAATTTGAAATCACCTGCGAACTGGAGAAGAAGCGGCCATGATGGCAATCACGTCAATCATACCCCGCGGCAAGGATGCCTGGATACTGACGGTCGGGGTGGTGGGAATCGTGCTGATGGGGGCGATCATCCTGATAGGACCGGTTCAAAACCGGTTCCGTGAGCTGGACGATGAGATTACGGCCAAGGAGAAAGACCTGAGTCGCAACCTGGCGATCGTGGCACCGACAGCCCGGGAGGCGGTTGAGAAGGACTTCAAGCGGTATGGCGACATCATTCGCATGCGGGGTTCCTCGGACGAGGAAAAATCCCTGATGCTTTCCGAGATCGACAAGCTAGCGGGCCTGCACAAGGTGGTGCTGTCGGCCACGAAGCCCCATAATGCTGCAGAGAACGCGAAGGACAAGGATATTTGTGAGGAATACGGCGTGGATATTGAGATTGAAGCCGATATGCCTGCCCTGATGGGTTTCCTGTATGCCCTGGAGACCTCGCCGCAGTTTCTCCGGGTTGAGGTTATGGCCATTGAAGCCAAGGGCGGGAAAGATGCCTCCTCCCTTCACGGCACCCTTCTGGTGACGAAAGTCGTCACGCTTTAATCCAAGACCCTCCTCTATCTTGTGAATCAAAGCAAGGTGCGGGGTGTTTTTCGTCCCCGTAATAAACATTTTAATAGTTGCTTCAATTTGTCGTATTTCGCATAATGATGTCGTAAGTTTAGGAAGAATTCAGAGTGGGGAGTGAAGCTATTCTTCAAGAATTTGTAGTGGGGGGTTGAAATGAATAGAACATGCGGAATCATTTGCGTTGCGGCAATCACCTTCTTAATGTCCATTGCGGGAGCGATGGCGACCTATGAGTTGCAGTCCTTCACTGGTTCTCAAGGGGGCATCCCTGGTACTATCTCTCCGCGCTGGACGACCGGGCAATCCTACTATACGAATGTGCCTTATGCGGGATCCACCGCCTTAGCTATCCCGGGGCTCGCCACCGTGTCAAATGGTGTGGCTGATGCAACGGAAAAAGTCTGGACTGATTTTTGGACAATTCCGACCAAATATAGCAATGGGAGTGTTACAGCCCCGGACATCGACACGACCGCCACCGTGCAGTTCTTCGTGAACTCAAACGGTTACTGGGTTGCCTTCTCCGGCAACGGACCGGGTGTCTACAAGACAAATGTGCTGGATAGAGTTTTGAGCGGAACGGACACGAATTATCCCGTGGTGACGAACAATCCGTCGTACTATCGTGTCAGCATTTTGAGCGACTATGCTGCGAGTACTAAGCAGTATTCCTTCTTCGTCAATGACAAATGTCTTGGGACCAATCTGGCGTTCATGTGTACTCCCGATTCAACGCGTTGGTTTCAGATGCAAAACCTCTCCAAAAATTCTGATGAAGTCTGTCTGCTGGACGAGTACCTCCTGACGAACAGCATGTCTAGTGTATTGACGACCCCCATCACTGGAGGCGAAATATCGCAGAGCGATGCGGTGTATTATTTTGGAACTGTGGAGCCGCGGCCTGCTGTCACTAACGCGACGGCTCCGGCTGGTACGGCAAATGTAGTTTGGAGATTTTCCACGGCGGGGGTGGGGACTTGCATTATTGAGAAAGGGCCTACTCCGAGCGCGTTTGGCAATGCTCAGACTTTTGACGGCAACGATCAACTGCTTTGTGCTGACTTAAACGGGAGTGACAAGTATTTCTACCGCATTATTCGGCAATCTATCGAGAATCCGTCAGTTTTAGTTACAAATAAGCAGATTTATGCAGCCTATAAGCAAACCCGTGAGCGAAATCGAAATTACATTGTCGGCGTTCCTGTTATTCCGTTGGGGACGAACACCTTGGCAGGGCCGATGGGGCAGCAATTGGCTAAGGGCGTTGCTCCTGGGGATAAGCTGACCGTGTACATAGGTGGGACCCCGTATTCTTATACAAGGGATGAGGGGAGTCTTTCGTGGACTAAAGTAGGTTCAGCGCCTCTCTCGAGCGCGCTGACGCTTACCCCGGGAATGGGTGTGCTTATTCAAGTGGTTGGTGATAATTCTGCCGATAAGACGACTATATTGGCGGGGATCAAACAGACAAATACAGTAGCCGGCACATCCGTAGCCCATAATACGTGGAATATTTTTGCATGGCCTTATGAAACGACCGGTACCCTGGGCGCCACAATCACTAATCCCGATGGGACAGATAACACCGCTGCAGGATATGCCAATTCCGATTACGCCTGGATTCAACAAGTGGGGACGCTGAACCCGATTCAGGCTAGATGTGTCGGCGGAGTCTGGCGTCAATTTTTCAACTCTACAAGCGGTCCAATACTGACGGATTTGACGCTAAAGGCGGGGGATGGAATTATGTATCATGGATCAGCGACAAGTGGAGCTATGTGGGCGCCTGTACAATAATTGTGATCCGTAATTTTTTGAGGGGGTAAGTATGAAAATGAAATTGGTTGCAACATGGATGGCGGGGGTAGCTTTTAGTGTAGTTGCTGTCACGAGTTCTGCCGTGGAGGCGACCTCTGTCTTGGGGGTAACTCTTGATAAGCCAACCGCTAATCTTTCGGAGAGGTTTGTGACATCAGCGGGATGGACGTCTGTGGTGGATTCTGGAGTTACCGCAGGCTGGTCCTCGAATGAATGTGTCTCGGTTCAATTTCCGACGCGGTCTGGAAGTTCGATAACAACGCAATCGGGGAACTTGAAGTGCGGGTTGGATGGTTCCGGAGGAATATTTTCCGGTGATTTCTCCAATATGGAAGCGGTGTCAGTTGATGTCAGGAGATTTAATTTAGCAGCCGCGCCATCACTGTATTTTGTTTCGGGGACGGGCAAGAAATGGTTTTTCTCCATGGACGCGGTTACAGGGGTTGTGGACGGGGTCTGGAGCCCGGTTGTGGTGCCCATCGTTTATGATGCCGCCATGGTGAAATGCTGGTCTTCGCCAGAGGGAAGATCAGAGGCAGATTTCAAGGCAGACCGCCAGAATGTCGTAGCAATGGGGTTTGAAACATCGCGATATGGAAATGGGAATTACGCCCAGACGGTTGAAGTGGATAACGTGAAATTAATAGGCCCATGGGGGACCAATATTGTAGATGGAGTGCCAGTGGCGTGGGCTTTGGAGTATGGCTTAACTAATAATTTCAGTACGGTTGGGGACGATGATGCTGACGGAGATGGCTATGTTAATGCCGCTGAATTTTTGGCTGGCACGGATCCGAACGACTCGAATTCTTTCTTCAGGGTTGAAATTGGGCGGAATGAGCAGGGGAATGTCGTCGTGAAGTGGAAAGACAACAAATACATGAAGTTCGACCTGCTTGAGTCTTCAAACCTCGTTACGTTTTCACCTGTGGCGGGCGAATCGAGTGTTCAGGGAGTCGGCACGCAACGGGTTGTGGAAGTCAATAACGCTGACGTGACGGGTGTACGCTTTTACAAGGTTGAGATTCATCAGTGAGTAAGATGACAGGGGGGGAGCTATGATGAGGAAAATTCTGTTTATTTTATTTTCGGTGTCTATGGCCTTGCAGGTGTCTATGGCCACGCCCATTCTCAACAATGTAAACTATTGGGGCGATGCTACCGGGGCTACGAGCGGCTGGTCCCCGATGGATGAATCGACTGTGGCTACCAGAAAAATTGATCTTTCAACATCTGCGGGAGGTGTTACGACCATCGGGTTTACTGGGGATGCTATAGGAGGGCCTGTCGTTGTTGTCGGCGATACGGATGTGAATTTCTCGGGGAACTTTGCTTCTTATAACGCCAACGGAGGGTTGTCAGTGGGATTTACGCTGAAGAGCCTAACCGTTGCGCCCGCTTCTCTGAATTTATATTTTATATCGTCCGCAGACGGGGGCAGTCGATGGGTCTCTACGACTCATATTATTCTGTCTGGAATTAGCATCAATACTCCGATGACATACTCCATTTCGATTGCGGATCCGAGTGCTTGGGAGATTTGGAGCGGTCCGGGATCATCATTTGCAAATGCTTATCAGGCAGTTTCGGAGTTCGGGTTTGAGTTAGTGGGTGCCAGTTACGGCGGGTCCCAGACTAATCAGTTTTATGATGTCTATTTCTC
>CAZMSS010000144.1:0-7608 GCA_964568965.1 uncultured Verrucomicrobiota bacterium
GGTTTGGGGTGGGGGTAGTGGTGACGGTCCTGGAAAGTGTCTGTACCGGGCAGGTGTATGTGCCGACCCTGGTCCTCATGCTCAAGCAGGGGGAGTCCGTCTTGCGTTGCACATCGTACCTGGTGGTGTATAACTTGATATTTGTCTTGCCGCTGGCCGTGACGCTGGCCCTGACGTGCGGAGGATTGAGTACCCCGGCGCTGGTGGAGTGGAGCCGTCGCAATGTCACGGTCAGCAAGACGTTTCTGGGCATTTTCTTTCTGGTCATGACGGGGTTGCTGCTGTTGCTGAGGTAGGCTGAACACTGAATACCGAACACCGAAAACCGAACACTGAACACTGAATACTCTTCACATGGAGCCAAAGCGTCACAATTGGGAGACACTGTTTTTCCTGTCCGTCATTCTGGTGGTCACCGTGATTGCCTACGCGCCGCTGGTAGGCGGTGTCTGGGAGGCGGGATCCCGCACGACGCAGGCGATGAACACCTTAGTCCTTCTCGGGGTGGCATTCTGGGATGCCTATCGCTCGGCCTCGCGGGACCATATTTTCCGTCCGGCCATCAGCAGCCACGGGTTGCTCCTGTTCGGCTTGTCCTGTCTGGCCCTGGCGGCGGCCTCCGTGACGGGGGTATGGCCGCTGGCCGTGCTGGGGCTATGCCTGAATGTGGGGGCCCTGTTGTCATTTTGTTTCGGGCGCCGCGGGGCGGAGTCCTTCTACCCGGCGCTGGCGGGTTTTGGTGTCATGGTGGCCCTGTTAGTGCTGGTTCCCCGGCTGGATGAATGGCTTCGCCTGCTGGCCGGGCGTGTTTCCGCGGCGATTCTCCCGATCCTTGGCATACGCGCCGACATGGTGGTTAGTCAGGATCCCTTCCAGGTGATCCTGGTGGCGGAAAAAGGGGCGGGGGTTTTCAACGTGGCCACCGAATGCAACGGTTTTGGCATCCTGCTCTCATCCGTGGTCCTCTCCCTGGTCCTCGCTCTGCGGCGTCATGCGTTCCCGGTGGGGGTAACGCTCAAGGTGGCCGCCGCGGCGGTCTTGGGGCTGGCGTTCAATGTGATCCGGATCGTGGCTATTACCACGGCCACCCTGCGGACGGATGTCCGCTACGACCTGATCCATGAGGGGCTGGGAACGGGGATCTACCTGCTGGCACTGGCGGGGGTCTATGCCCTGTCGCTTATTGATATCCCTTTTTCATGGCGTCGCGGTCGGGTAGTTCCTTGTACTGGTCCCGGTGCTTGAGGATCAGTTCCCACTGCTTGGCATACTTGAGGAATGCGCCGTAGGAGGCCATCATGGCGATGGCCAGGCCGTGGCGGCCGTCGAGGAATCCACCCCGCAGGAAGTACCCCTTGATAAAGCGGAAGAAGGGGTGTGTCAGCATGTCCAGCCAGAGAAATTTGTGACCTTGAGTATAGCGTTGCTGCGCCGTGATGGTGGAAAATCGGTTTAACGTGTTGATGTGGTCCGAGAGGTCATCGTAGGTATAATGCCAGATGGGGTTCTTCAGGCGCTTGACCGGGCCCCGGACGACGACCTTGTCGTGGGGTTCCTGTCCCTCGGTGCGTCCGAAATCCTTCTTGAAAAGCCTGAGTTTAACATCGGGATACCATTCGCCGTGCCGGATCCAGCGGCCGAGGTAATAAACCTGGCGGGGGAATTCATACCCGATGTATTTCCCTGTTCGGTTTTCAAATTCCCGGAGGATCTCGTCCCGAAGTGCGGGCGACACCTCCTCGTCTGAATCCATGAACAGGACCCAGGGGTGCGTGGCGAATTCCCTCACGGTGTTCCGCTGCCCCACGTAGCCGCGCCATTCGCACTGGTGCACGTTGGGCGTGAACTGTCGGCAGATCTCGATGGTCCGGTCGGTGCTGTAGCTGTCCAGCACGATGATCTCGTCGCACCAGGTCAGGCTTTCGAGGCACCGGGCGATCTTTCGCTCCTCGTTGAAGGTGAGGATGCACGCTGATATTTTCTCACGCATGATGGGGTTGTCCTTCATTGGGGGATAGAGGGGTTGGATGCGGGCGCGTTAGACGGGGACGAAGGGGAATTGGTGGTCGTGTGATCGGGCGTCGTCGCGCGGAGCGAAGCCTCGGCATTAGTCAGGTCTGCGACGGCCTCGTCCCGGTTGGTGGCGGCGAGCGGGGTGGGGGACGGGGATGATTTTTCCTCCAGAAACCGGGTGCCTGCCTCCAGTTCCACGCGGGCGGCGGTCAGCGCTTCGGCGTCCGGATTGATGGGAGTGTGTTCCAGTAGCGATACGGCTTCGACCAGTTCGGGAGGCCGGGTGGTGAGGGTGACCGAGGGGGCGATCTGGATGCGGGGGATGTTGGTCACGAGGCAGTCGTCAGGCAGCATCGGGTTTTGCTCAGGAACCGTTATGGCGGAACGGGCAGGACCGGGGGCCGCCGACGGCGAGTGGGTCTCGTGGCGGAAGCGGTTGACAACCGTGGCGATCCCCGCCACCAGGAGGAGCGGGATGCCCAGCGTCAACCATGCCCTCCTCTTTCTGAGCGAGGCAAGGCTTTCCCAGCCCTTCTGTTCTGAATACTCATGGATGAAGAGACGGGTCGATCCAATCTGGATGACATCGCTGTGTTTTAGGCGGCTTTCGCGGCTGGCGGTCTCATTCACAAGAAAGGGCGGTGCTTCGCCGAGGCTTCTGATAAATAACTCTTCGCCGCGCAGTGAAACTTCGGCATGGGTTTCAGCGCACTCGGGGTCTCCGATCCTGATGCCGCAACCAGCGCTCTTGCCGATCACCAGGGGGGAAGCGTCGACAGTGAGCCGCTCGCCACGCCGTTCCCCGTTCAGGATGACTATTCGATAGGACATGGTGCAGTATAGTATAGAACGACACGACCAGGGGGGAGCTTTTTTATGCCACGGTTTGACAGACTGTGATGGCGGCGACTCCCACGATGTCATCATCAGTACAACCGCGGGAGAGATCGTTGACCGGTTTGGCCAGTCCCTGCATGATGGGGCCGTAGGCAAGCGCGCCGGCCAAACGTTCCGCAATCTTATAGGAGATATTGCCGGACTGGAGATCCGGGAAGATCAGGATGTTGGCGCACCCCTTGATCGGACTGTCGGGGCATTTCTTGGCGGCCACTCCGGGGACGATGGCGGCATCCAGCTGGAGTTCGCCATCCACCACGGCGTCGAGGCCGAGCTCGGCGATACGCGCCTTCGTGAGCTCCGTGGCCCTTGCCATTTTTTCCGCCATCGGGTGCTGTGCGCTTCCCCGGGTGGAGAAGGAGAGCATAGCGACCCGGGCCTGCCCGCCCATCATTGCCTTGTGTGAACGGATGGTCGCCACGGCGATATCCACAAGCTGTTCGGCTGTCGGGTCGGGATTGACACCGGAATCGGCGAAGAACAGGACGGTATCCCCGGAGAGGGTGGGGTGGGCCAGTTCCATGGCGAAGAAACTGCTGCCGGTCTTGATGCCGGGTGCCGTGCCGACGCATTGGAAGGCGGCGCGGACCATGTCGGCAGTGGAGGCGATGCTGCCGGCCACCATGCCGTCGGCCAGGCCGAGCCGAACCATCATGTTGCCGAAATAGAGGCGGTCGAGGAGGGTTTTCCGGGCGGTTTCCGGAGTCACGCCCTTGTGCTGGCGCAATTCGAAGAAGGCCTGGCTGAGGCGCTCTAAATCTGGGGACCGGGTGTGATCAAGGAGGGAGACCGGCAACCCCTCGAACGAAACGCCGGCACCGGCCTTGGCGGCCTCGTCGGGCGTTGCCAGCACAATCACTTTCGCCGCAATACCCTGGCGGGCGATCTTGGCGGCCGCCTGCATGACGCGAGGGTCGTTTCCCTCGGGAAGGACAATCGTGCGGCGGGCGGCATGGGCTTTGGGAATCAGGGTGTCGATCAGTGACATGGTGTGTGGTCTTTCTGCTTATCGGCTGGGAGTGGAGGATTGGGGGGTGGGGATTGCCTTTGTGGGGATCGTCAACAGCTTGACGGTTTCCCGTGCGATCATGAGTTCCTCGTTCGTGGGCATCACGATGGCCTTCAGCTTGCTGTCGCAGGTGCTGATGATGGCCGGCTTGCCGAGGGTCTGCCGGTTTTTTTCGGGATCCAGGTGGCATCCGAGGCAACCGAGTTTTTCAATGACCTGTTCGCGGATATACGCACTGTTTTCGCCGATTCCGCCGGTGAAGACCACCGCGTCGGCGCCACCCAGGATGGTGAAATAGGAACCGATGTAGCTGACCAGGCGCTGGACGAACATCCGGATGGCGCGCTGGGCCTGCATGTTGCCGGCCTGCGTGGCGGCGATGTTGTCGCGCATATCGCCGCTGCCGATGCCCGACACGCCGAGCAAGCCGCTGCACTTGTTCAACAGGCGGTCGATGTCATCGGGTGTCATCCCGCGGCGGGCGAGGTAGAGGACCACGGCGGGATCGATATCGCCGCAGCGGGTTCCCATGACCAGCCCGTTCAGCGGGGTCATTCCCATGCTGGTGTCCAGGACATTGCCGCGCTCGACGGCCGTGATGCTGGCACCGTTGCCGAGGTGGGCGGTGATCAGCTTCAATTCGCCGAGCGGCGCGCCGAGCAGGTCGGCTGTGGCGTAGGAGACGAATTTGTGGGAGGTACCGTGAAAGCCGTATTTCCGGATGCCGTATTTCTCGTAGTACTCGTAGGGGATGGCGTAGAGATACGAGGACGCCGGCATGGAATGATGGAAGGCCGTGTCGAACACCGCCACGTTGGGCACATCCTCGAAGACCTCTTCGCAGGCCTCGATCCCGCCCAGGTTCGGCGGGTTGTGAAGGGGCGCCAGCGAGGAACATTCCCGGATGTTGTTTTTAACTTCATTGGTCACGATGACCGAGTCGTGGAAGTTTTCGCCGCCATGCACGACGCGATGGCCGATCGCCTCGACGTCCATCAGGCTGGCCAGCACCCCGACTTCGGGATCCACCAGCTTGGCGCAGACGAGTTCCAGGGCCTCCTCATGGTTTGACACCAGGGCCTGCTCCTTGAAGCTTTTCCCGTCAAACCGCTCGTATTTCAGGAAAGGTTCATTCAAGCCGATTCGTTCCACGATGCCGCGTGCCAGGAACTTCTCATTGTCCATGGCGTACATCGTGAATTTAAGGGACGAGCTCCCCGCGTTGATGACAAGCACATTGACGGGCGCGCGATGCGGCATAATAGCTTCCTTCTTGGTGAAAATAATTTCGGCAAAAAAATTCGAGCCATATTGTCACAGGGGCCACGGGGAGTTCAAGCAGATACCGCGATCAACACCAACCGGCGCGGGTCAGTGCCCAGAGGGCGAGGTGATTCAGGGCAAGGCTGTAGGTGGCTGAAAAGACATCGTCCAGGGTGATTCCCCAGCCGCCGGGAAGCGCCTGGATCTGCCGGGCGGGAAAGGGTTTCGCGATGTCGAGGATGCGGTTGGTGACAAACGCGATGGCGATCATGAGGGGGGAGAAGGGGATCCCGATCATGCTGATGGGAAAGGTCAGGTATTCATCGGCAACCACGCAATGCGGATCCTTGTGTCCCGCGGCCCGTTCCCCGGCACTGCAGAGGGGGATGGCGATGAGGCTCAGCACCACGGCGGCGGATACGTGAAAGGCGATCTCGTGACCCAGTCCCCGGCCCGCCTGCTGGATCGCCCAGACCAGCGGAATGCCGGGCAGGGAGCCGATGGTGCCCGGAATGAGGGGACTGTATCCGAGGCCGAAGCCGGTGGATAGCCAAACGGCGATTTTCCGAACGGGTTCCATGGAGGCTCTACTCCTTGAAAATCACGTGCTTGCGCAGGAAGAAATTAATCATGAGGGACACCACGATGTTGGCCAGGAACGCGGTGGTGGTGGTCATCCCGAACGTGTGGATCAGGAACCCCATCAAGCTGCTGCCGATCACGATGCTGACGCCGGAAACGGCATAGAAGAAGAGGAACTCCAGGACGGGGTGGTGGCGTCCGCGTTCGAAGACCCACAGGATATTGATGATGTAGGCCGTGAGGTTGGAGAACAGGAAGGCCACGGTGTTGTCGATCATGGCATTCCGCGCCCGGATTCCCTGCGAGACTTCGGTGATCACGAGGTGCAGGTGGTAGGCGATCCTGTCATCCTGGCTCAGGGCCGGAAACAGGGTCAGCGCCATCCAGTAGAACAGGGTGATGTGAACGAGGGTGGCCAGCACTCCGGCAATCCCGTACTTGATGAACTGGATGAACGGGGTGTGGTTCTCGTTCCCCTTGAACTGGATCAGGATGTGTTTCATTATTTGTCGACGGGGATACGGTGGCGGATAAAGGTGGGGACATCCATGTCTTCGCCGTCGACGATGGTGGGTTCAACATCCTTGAAAATTCCCTTGCTGATGCTTTCCAGGATCAGTTGAGGCTGTGTGGCATCACCCTTCTTTTTCTTTTTCCGGGCAGGCGAGGTGATGGTGGCGGCATCCTCGTCGGGGAGATCGGGGAGGATAGGCTCATCGGATTCGTCCTCGCCGCGCCAGAAGCGGGAGGCCACGATGGTGATTGAGATCATGTCCTTCCAGGAGTCATCAATGGCGGTTCCCATGTGGATGTGCGCCTCTTTACGCAAGGAGCCTTCGATGGCCGACATGATGGTTTCAACTTCACGAACACCCATGTCGGGTCCGCCCAGGATGCTGACCAGGATGGATTCTGATTCGGCCAGGGCCTCGCCCTTGTCCAGAAGGGGGCTGTGGAGCGCGGCGTGCACGGCATCGGCGGCGCGTGAGGGGCCCTTGCCCTCGCCATAGCTGAAAACGCTGGTGCCGCCGCTGCAGCGGGCGACCATGCGCAGGGTGGCGAAATCCAGGTTGATGATACCGCGCTGGGTAAGCAGTTTCCAGAGGGCAAATACCCCCATGCTGAGGAAATAGTCAGCCTGGCGGAAGGCCTCCTCGGCAGTGGCGTTGGGGCCGGCTGCGGCAAAAAGGGCCTGGTTGGGGATGACGATGACGACATCGGCCTGGTCCTGCAGTTCAATCAGTCCCTGACGGGCCTGGGACATGCGTCGATCGCCCTCAAACTGGAAGGGGAGCGTGGCGAAGGCAATCACGAGGGCGCCGGTTTCATGGGCGGCGCGTGCCACGACGGGAGCGGAGCCGGTGCCGGTGCCCCCGCCGAGCGTGGTTACCACGAAAACCAGATCCATTCCCCTGAACAAGCCCTGGAGGGTGTCGAAGGTGTCATCCGCCGCGAGTTTCCCAACCTTGGAGTCGCCGCCCGTGCCCATGCCGCGGGTAAGCGTCTCACCGATCTGGAGCCGGGTTGCCGCCCGGGTGGAGGCGAGTGCCTGACCGTCGGTATTGATGGCGATCAGGGAAGGGCCGTTCTCCCAGTGTGCCGCCATGCTGTCCACCGCATTGCTGCCGCCGTCGCCGACGCCGACCACGCTGATGCGTGCCGTGGTCATGGTATTGTCAATCCTTCTCATGCCTGATGATCTCCGCCTCAACGTCCCGTGAAAATGCCGATGAGTGATTCCAGAATCGGGCGCCGCCGTCGCCCGCCGGTTGCGTTTTTAAACGCGTAACGAAGGAGTCCCGCTGTGGTGGAACACTCCGGTTTCTCGGTTGCCGCCGCCAGGC
>CAZMSS010000145.1:0-7492 GCA_964568965.1 uncultured Verrucomicrobiota bacterium
TACAAGACGCTGAAGGACGCCATTATCGAGGAAGTCATCAAGAAGGAACTTCCCGCCAAGCTGTTGAAGAACACCCGCTACCTGATCAACCCGACCGGGCGTTTTGTCATCGGGGGACCACATGGGGACAGCGGTCTGACGGGCCGCAAGATCATTGTCGACACCTACGGCGGCATGGGGCGCCACGGCGGCGGCGCCTTCTCCGGCAAGGATCCCTCCAAGGTGGATCGCAGCGCGGCCTATATGGCGCGTTATGTGGCCAAGAATATCGTGGCCGCGGGGTTGGCCAGCCGATGTGAGATCCAGCTGGCCTATGCGATCGGGTATGCGGATCCGGTTTCGGTCCATGTCGACACGTTCGGCACGGGCACGGTCAAGGATTCCCTGATCGTCAAGGCCGTGCGCTCGGTCTTCGGGCTTAAGCCGGCAGAGATCATCAAGCAGCTCGACCTACTGCGCCCGATTTATGAGGCAACCTCGTCCTATGGGCACTTCGGCCGCACGGATCACCTGGATTCCTTTACTTGGGAAAAGGTGGATAAGGTCAAGGCTCTTCAGGCGGCGATCTGAGGTGACGCCGGTCCTGCCGGTGTCGAGTGACAAGTGTCGGTGTGGCATTGATGATGCCCCCGACGCTTGGTTTTTCAAGGTGGTTGTGGTGTCGAATCAAGAGCAATGGAGTTGATTATGGCGACGATGGATATTCAGGAAATCATGAAACTTTTGCCGCATCGGTACCCGTTCCTGCTGGTGGACCGGGTAATCGAGTGTGATGAGCAGCGGCGGATTGTGGCCATCAAGAACGTGACCATGAACGAGCCTTTTTTCCAGGGACATTTTCCCGGCGTGCCGGTGATGCCCGGGGTGCTCCAGATCGAAGCCATGGCCCAGACGGGCGGGATCCTGATAAACCGCATTGCCAATGCCGGGGAGCGGGTCCCGTTCTTCATGTCCATTGACAACGCCAAGTTCAGGCGCGTGGTGAAGCCCGGCGACCAGTTGCGCATCGAGATCACCATCACCACCCTGAAACCCCGCGTGGCGAAATTTTCCGGTAAATGCCTGGTGGATGGCGAGGTGGCATCCGAAGCCGACCTGATGTGCATGTTGACCGACCAGAAGGTGACTGCATGACCAGGATTCATCCTTCAGCCATTATCCATGAAGGAGCCCAGTTGGGGGTGGATGTCGAAATCGGCCCCTACAGCATTGTGGGGCCGAACGTCAGGATCGGGGACCGGGCAAAGATCATGCCGCAGGTCTTTCTCGACGGGCATACCAGCATTGGTTCCGAATGTACGATTTTCCCCTTCGCCAGCATCGGCAGCCAGACGCAGGACCTCAAGTTCAAGGGGGGAGTCACTTTTGTCGAGGTCGGCGCCCGTACGACGCTCCGGGAATATGTCACCGTCAACTCGGGTACTGCGGAGGGCGAGGTCACTCGCGTCGGGGCCCAGTGCCACATCATGGCCTACTGCCATGTGGCGCATGGCAGCAAGGTGGGCGACCGGGTGATCATGGCGAACGGGGCATCCCTTTCCGGCGATGTGCTTGTCGAAGACGATGTCGTGATCGGCGGCATGACCGGGATCCATCAGTTTACCCGTATCGGCGGGTTTGCGATGGTGGGCGGGATGGCCAAGATCACGCAGGATGTGCCACCCTTCATGCTTGTGGACGGCTCGCCGGCCGGGGTTCACGGGATCAATAGCGTCAAACTGCAGCGGTTGAATGTTCCGGCTGAGACCCAGGCGATGATCAAGAAGGCTTTCAAGGTGATCTACCGCGACGGATTGTCCACGCGCCAGGCGCTGGAGAAGATTCGCGCGGAACTCACGATGACGCCCGAAATTGAGCGTCTCGTCAAGTTTATCGAGACATCGGAGCGGGGCATTATCAAGTGATCGTTCGCCACACGGCGGAGGGAACCATGAAGACACCACGGCCACGGTTTCACGTGAGCGGGGGAAGTCCGGGATGGATCATCCCGGCGCTGATGGTTTTGCTGGCGGCTGCGTTGTTGTCCCCGGGCGTCGAGGAGAAGCCGGTTTCGCTTGCCTCGCCCCAGGCGACCATTAACTTCACCTTCAGCCAGGTGGATGTCCGGGCCTTCGTCAAAGTGATCGGCGAGGTCACCGGTCGACGGTTCATCGTGGATGAGGCCGTCAAGGGGCAGGTGACCATCATGGCACCGCGCGTTCCCGTCGCCGAGGCCTACTCCCTGTTTACCCGCATCCTGGAATCAATCGGCTGTGCCGTTGTGGAAGGCGATGAAGTGAACAGGGTTGTCTTGTTGCCATCCCGGGTCATTCCCTCGGCTCCCGTTATCGGGGAGAATGGACGTTTGTCGGGAAATGGCCTGATTACCCGTGTTATCAGGCTGAAGAACACGAATGTGTCTGACCTGCGGAAAGTCCTGGATACGTTGACAGGGCGGGAAAAGGGCGGTTCGGCCGCCATTCTGGAGTCGTCGAACCATATCATCCTGACCGATACGGTGCAGAACGTTCTGCGTTTCGAGCAGTTGATGGCGGAGATCGATAAGACCGGTGTGGGCACGACGAGCGAGGTGGTTTTCTTGAAGTTCGCGGATGCCTCAGAGTTTGTGCAGCAGTACAACCAGGCGGCCAGCGGCCAGCGCGTGATGATCCGGGAAGGGGTCACCACCCGTAGCGGCAGCGACCTGGTGATGCTTGCCTCTCCTCAGTCCAACAGCATCATCCTGATCGGTCCGTCGGCGGCGATTTCCGAGGTGAAGAAGATCCTGGCAATGGTGGATGTCGAGACCTCCGCCGGGCGTGGAACGCTGCATGCCATTTTCCTGAAATACATTTCGGCGGAGGAGGCGGCCAAGAGCCTGAATGCCCTGCTTGAGCGCTCGTTGGGCAAGGATCCGCCGAAGGCCGGCGAACGTCGCCGGCTCTCCGTGGAAGCAAGTGCCGCCAACAACGCCCTGCTGGTGGATGCCTCGCCGATGGATTTCCAGATGATCAAGTCGCTGGTCGAGGAGCTCGACAAAACCCAGAGCCAGGTGCTGATCGAGGTGGTCATCGCCGAGGTCAGTGCGGACGACACCCTGGATGTGGGCGTGGAGCTGACAGCCCTCAACTCACCTTCCAAGGTGGGGGATACGGTCGTGCAGGGAAGTACCCGGCTGAGCGACAGTCCCGGCAGCATCAACGATATCGTCCAGAACGGCATCTTCCCGCGGGGAATCATGGTGGGTGTGGCCAAGGGGAACCGGCTGGACAGCAGCGGTAACGTGGTGTCCAGTTATCCGGGGCTGGTCAACATCAATGCCCTGCAGAAAAAAGGCAAGGTGAAGATCCTCTCGAGCGTCCCGCTCGTCTCCCAGAACAACAAGGAGGCCAGCGTCAGCGTGGTGGACAACATTCCAATCCTCAAGTCCACCATCCAGGGTGGATCGGGGACCGCGCGTGATGTAATTCAGAACATCGAGCGGATGGACGTGGGAATCAAGCTCAAGCTGACCCCCCATGTCAACCCCTCCAACGAGGTCTGCATGGTGTTGAACCCGAGCATCGAGGCGATCATCGACGCCGGCACGGCGGGGCAGTATACGCCGACGATCGCCAAGCGTGAGGTCTCCACGACCGTGACGGTACCGGATGGGCGGACAATCGTCATCAGCGGGTTGATTCGCGAGGACCGCTCTAACATCGTCCGGAAGATCCCGCTTCTGGGCTCGATTCCCGTCATCGGGATCCTCTTCCGGCATACGGTCGAAAGCAAGCAGCGGACCAACCTCATCATCTTTGTCACTCCCCGGGTGATGTCGGAGGGGACGACGGCGCAGGCCGCGACGGATCTGTGGAGCCGGAAAACGGGCCTGAACGTCACCAATACCGATGTTTCCGTCACCAGTCCGATCACTCCCGATAACCCTTGAGGTGATATGGATACTCCCGCGGACAGCGTTGAGGTGGCCCGTAAGCGGGCATTGGAGTTCGGGGTGGCCTTTCATGCGGATGTGGGGGATGAGGCGCTTGATCCCGCTCTCGTCCGGGGAATCCCCGTGGAATGGGCGCGGACGCATGGACTTCTGCCAGTGCGGCTTGACGGTGAACTCTGCCTCCTGACCTCTGATCCCGCGGGAATAGAGAAGCACCAGGATATCGCCCTGCTTGTGGGTAGCGAACTGCGGCCGGTGGTGGCACCGCCCGAGGTTATTCTGCGATGCATTGAACGCTGCTATTTCAGCCGGCGTGAGTCGACCGAGGATTTCCTGCGTGATATGGAAAAGGGAGCGGCAGGGGACGGTAAGGCGGCCGAATCCCGTTCCGATGACCTGCTTAAGACCGCGGATGAGGCGCCGGTCACGCAGCTGGTGAACCTGATCCTTCTCGAGGCCGTCAAATCGCGGGCATCGGACATCCACATGGAGCCCTTCCAGTCGCGATTGCGGGTGCGCTACCGGGTCGACGGGGTGCTCTATGAGCAGGCGAGCCCGCCGAAACAGATGGAGCGTGCGCTGGTGTCGCGGATCAAGGTGATGGCGCATCTCGACATCGCCGAGAAGCGTCTGCCCCAGGACGGCATGGCGCGGGTCAGGGTGGGGGAGCGGGAGATTGATATCCGCGTCTCCACCGTGCCCGTGGCGGAAGGCGAGCGGGTGGTGCTCCGCCTGCTTAACCGCGATTCCTCGGTCATGTCGCTCAGCGATCTTGGCATGCCCGACTCGATGCTCAAGTCGTTCAATGCATTGCTTCACGAGGCGAACGGGCTGGTGATTGTCTGCGGTCCCACCGGGAGCGGCAAAACGACCACGCTGTACGCGGCCATCGGACAGCTGGATACCAAGGGGCGGAACGTTCTCACGATCGAGGATCCCATTGAATACCAGTTGCCGGATATCGGTCAGATGCAGGTGAAGCCGAAGATCGGGCTGACCTTTGCCCGGAGCCTGAGGCACATCCTGAGGCAGGACCCGGATGTGGTTCTGGTTGGGGAAACCCGTGACAACGAAACCGCGGAAATCGCGGTGCGGGCGTCTCTGACGGGGCATCTGGTGTTCACAACCCTGCATACGAATGACGCGGCCAGCGCGGTGATCCGGATGATGGACATGGCGGTGGAGCCTTACCTGCTGGCAGCGGCGCTACGGGGCACGCTGGCCCAGCGACTGGTGCGGCGTCTTTGTCCGGCCTGCCGGAAGCCCGTTACCGTGTCTGCCCGGGATCTCTCGCTCCTGGGGTCGGCCGGCAGCCGGCTGGAGGGGGCGACCGTGTATGAGCCGTCGGGATGCCCCGCCTGCCTGGGCGGCTATCGCGGCCGGCTGGGGATTTTTGAGCTGCTGGTGGTCGACAGTGAAATCGAGGAACTGATCCGGGGTGGGGCCTCGGCGGCCCGGAAGCTGCGTTCACTCCCCGGCAAGGAGATCCGCCGCACCATGTTGGATGACGGTGTTGAAAAGATTCTGGCAGGTGAAACAAGCCTTGCTGAAATTCTCTACGCCCTGGGATTGTAGAGTCTTCCGATGCGTACTTTTTCATACAAGGGGTTCGACAGTTCAGGCGTGGTGCGCCGGGGATTGATCGAGGCGCAGGACCTCAAGGAGGCACGTGAGAAACTGATGGCCCGCGGGATCCTGCCCCAGGAGGTGGCGCCGTCGGAGACGCCTGTCGGGACTTCCTTTTCCGCCGGGCAGGGACCTTCTTTCAAAGCCGAGAGCCGGGTTGCCTTCTACCGTGAGTTGGGGGTCTTGCTTGGGGCGGGACTGCCGATGGTGGGCGCGATGGAGATCCTGATGGAATCCCCCGAGCTGGGGGTCTCCGCATCCCTGCTGGCCGGTGTTCGTGACCGGATCCGCGAAGGTGCCTCCCTGGCGGCGGCTCTCGGGGCGGCCGCTCCGCATATCAAGCCGTACGAACGTGCCATTCTGGAGGTCGGCGAGAAGTCCGGCAACTTGGAGGGGATGTTGGAGCGGCTGGCGCTTTTTGTGGAGGAGCAGGAGCATTTGCGCGAAAAGATTGTGTCCGCGCTGATCTATCCCGCCATCATCCTGACTTTTGCGGTGCTGGTGGCGGTTGGCCTGCTGGGGTTTGTGGTACCGGCGGCGGCCTCGGTCATCACCGAGCAGTCCCGTGTGGCGCTCCCTTGGCTGACCCGCTTCATGATGATGGCCGGGCGCGTAGCGATGGTCGGCCTGCCAGTGCTGATCCTCGGCGCCTTGGCGGGGCGCTCGTGGCTGAAGCGCAGGATGGCGGCGGAGCCCTCCTTGCGGCACCGGCTCGACCAGGCGCTGTTTCAGGTGCCGCTGGTCGGGCGGGGTTATACGATCGTGACAAACCTCCGGTGTGCCAGGACCCTTGCCATCCTGTTGAAGGGCGGGGTGGGGCTGGTGGATGCGCTGTCGTTGGCGGGCCGGTCGACGGGTAGCGCGTGGGTGGCTCACCTGATGGAGGCGGAGGCCGAATCCGTCAGGCACGGAAGCAGTCTGGCGGACGCCATCCGGCGCATACCGCCGCTGGCCGGTTCCTTACCTGCCTGGATCCTGGCCGGTGAGGCCAGTGGCGCCCTGGAAAAGCTTTTGGATACGGCGGGAAATACTTACCAGCACCAATGGAACCGGTTTGTTGCCCGGACGATGAGCTGGCTGGAGCCCGTGCTCATCCTGTGCATTGGCCTCTTTGTGCTGCTTGTAACCTTGTCGGTGCTATTACCCATTCTTGCGCTGAACCAGATGCTGGGGTAAGTAAGGAACGGATTATGGCTCCCAATGGCTACCCAACTCAGGGTTTTTCCCGCATGAGTTCTCTGGCTGTTCCTGGAGACGTGCTGTCCCCCAGGTGATCCCTTTATCCCCCCCCAAGGAGGGGAGCTCTCTAGACGGATGCAAGATCGCGCATGGCGATGACCTTGTACTGATTCTCGGCCAGATACTTCATATATTCCGCAAACCGCTCCTCCGAGGTATTAACCCAGGGATGCGTATACTCGGGTACCCCATGGAACATCAGCACAGGGATCTTCCCGTTTTTAGCGTGCTCCAGTGCCGCGTAGAAAATTGACGGATCCTCGCCATGCACAGGAAAACTGGGCACCAACAGATGATGATCGCGTCCCGGCTCATAAGCACGGCCATCACCAATCCGGGCAAACAAATAGTTCCTGGCTTCGAGAACGGCCACCGCCTGCGGATTCACCCCGCAACCCGGATAACAAAAAGTGGTGGGGCGGGGGATCCCGTGCTCCGCACAGCGTTCGTCGAGAAAATCCAGTTCTGCCTCCAACTGCACGGGAGATAAACCCGTCACGCCGGCATGATGTCCCGTATGGTTGCCAATTTCAAAGCCGAGATCGGACAACCCTTTAATCTGCTTCCAGGTCATGTACTGCTGCTTATTGGTTTCAAAATCCGGCGGAAACTCACACACATAAAAAGTAGCACCAAACCCATATTTCCTGAGTAATGGAGCGACAAACGTCGCATGATTGCTGACAGCATCATCGAAAGTCAAAACGACAAGTC
>CAZMSS010000146.1:0-123 GCA_964568965.1 uncultured Verrucomicrobiota bacterium
CTTCAACGCGGAACATACCCGTTTTCTCAAGCTCTGGGTATGATTATCAGCCCTGCGATATGCCCGGCTTTGCAAGGGAAACGCCAGTAAAGCCAGACCTATGGGCTGGCTTGCGGGAGAGCA
>CAZMSS010000146.1:223-7471 GCA_964568965.1 uncultured Verrucomicrobiota bacterium
GCCACGCGATACGCGTGTCTGTACTGGGGATATTCCCTTTGGCGTGTGTGCTTTCGTCCAAGGCTTCACGGGCGCGCCAGCCGTAATTTCCGAGATTGCGCAACGGACGGGGTGGCACCCGTCCCTCCCTTGCATTAAACCGACGGATGTTCTCAGAAAATTGGGAGGGTCGGGTGCCACCCCGACCGCTCTCACCCGATTTTATTCACATCTTTTATGGGCTGGCTTAGGGAGAGCAGCCACGCGATACGCGTGTCTGTACTGGGGATATTCCCTTTGGCGTGTGTGCTTTCTCCAAACTTCAACGGCCATGCAAAAAGGCCCGGCCAAGCGGCCGGTCACACGAACAGCTCTTTGCCCTCCTTCGCCAAGGCTTCGGCGGGCAACCTTCGTCTCGCTTCACTCGTGCTTCGTCTGATACTGGCGTGCCAGCCGAAGCAAAAAAGACCCGGCCATTTGGCCGGGTCTTTTGCGAAGGTTGGTAGCGGGGGTTGGATTTGAACCAACGATCCCGCGGCCGCGGGATTATGAGCCTGACATCGCCGGACGGGGTAGCCCCGTCAGCTTGAAAAAACCATCGCCATTTTTCTGGCGTTTCAACAGATTCTCGAACTTTCGCGCCTTGCCGAGGGATGAGAATGCCCGTTGCCAAACAAGGAGCCATGTGCCGGCATAACGTTCCGTCCACTTGGATTGGCCGGCATTGTGTTGAGTAACCCGCCGGCAAACATTATCCGTTATGCCAATGTAAAAACAATGCCCTTGATCTGTCCAAAGAATGTAACAAAAACAGGATTGTTGATTCATCCACCCCTCTTTCCCTAAAACAAAGGCCCGGAACGTGTGTTCCGGGCCTTCAAAGTGGTAGCGGAGGTTGGATTTGAACCAACGATCCCGCAGTCGCGGGATTATGAGCCTGACATCGCAGCGTCGTTTGTTGCTTCATCTTTTCCCCTCATTCCCTAAAACAAAGGCCCGGAATGTGTGTGTTCCGGGCCTTCAAAGTGGTAGCGGGGGTTGGATTTGAACCAACGACCTTCAGGTTATGAGCCTGACGAGCTACCGGGCTGCTCCACCCCGCAGTCATATTCAATTGTCACGGACCAGACGCAGGCGAACCCTGTTTCGTCTTCCGAACCAGTAAGATAACAGGGGGTTCCTTTGAATGCAAGGAAAACAATTTCAAAAGTGGTTTAACTTTCAAAACCGGACCTTTATGGAGTTGTTTGGGAACCGATTGGGCGATGCCGCCGCCTCGCTCTTCCCTACGCCAGCCCATCAATCTGGCTTTACTGCCTCAACTGAAACGCGACCGGTCGGAACTGGACTTTGATATCCGCTTCTGGGATATTTTACGCCATGAATGTTCTGAATGGTCCTGATTTCACACCTGCGCGGGTATCCCCGCACGCCGGCATGCCCGCCTTATTCATCAATGAGCAGCCGGTTTTCCCGTTACTGATGATGACCACCCCGGATGCCTTGAAGGGGCTGCAAGACCTGGGGTTGACGGGGTTCCATTTGCATACGAAGGAGATCCCGCTGGGTTGGGTGGGCATCGACCGCTATGATTTTACCGTCGTCGACGAACGACTCCAGGAGTTTCTGGAAGTCGATCCGGACGCCCTGATTATCCCCCGCGTACCCGTGGTGGCGCCCGCCGAGTGGATGGATGCGCATCCGGATGAGGTGGTACAATATGCCGATCCGGCGTCCTGGCAGGATCAGGGCGGATGGGGTGGTCCGCGCCATGCCAGTTGGGCTTCCATCCGGTGGCGTAACGATGCCTCCGAAGCCTTGCGGCGGCTGGTTCGACACGTCCGAGAAAAGTTCGCCGAACACATCATTGGTTGGCACATCGGATCGGGCGTCTTTGGCGTCGAGTGGCATTATTTCAATCCCATGTACTATCCGGATCAGTCCAAGGTTTTTGCGGAAGCGTATGCCGCCTGGTTGGCGCGTCGGTATCCGGTCAACACTCCCCCCGCCCGGTTGCCGACCATTCAGGAACGCAAGGAAGGGCGCGGGGGACTGTTCCACGATCCCGTTCAGGATCGGTGGATGACCGATCAAGCGGAGTTCTTCCATCAACAGGGGCCGGCAGCCCTGGCTGCATTCGCCGCCGCGGTCAAACAGGAGTCGGACCGGCGCTCCGTGGTCGTCGCCTTCTACGGCTACATGCCCGATCTGGGCATCCCCTATGAGGGCGACCACGCCGGGCTGCACCAGGTGCTTCGCAATCCGGACGTGGATATCCTGGCCAGCCCGCATACCTATCGTCGGCGGAAACCGGGCCAGGATGCTTCGTTCCGCGGTTTCACGGGAAGCGTTCAGGCCATGGGTAAACTATGGCTCGACGAACAGGATGACCGGACGCATGTGGCGCATCGAAACGCTTCCTGGCAGAAGGCTTTTACGCACGTCTCCACGTTGGAGGAGAGCGTTGAAATCCTGTGGCGCGGTTTTGCCCAGGCCCTGACGCATGGCGTCGGGCTCTGGATGATGGACCAGGGATCCGTGTTTGAGTGGACCAAGGGAAACTACTGGTACAACGAGCCACCGATGGTCGACGCCCTGAACCGGATGCGGCTGATCGGGGATCAGTCGATGTCGCGCGATCGCCGTCGGGTCAGTGAAGTGGCTGTGTTATGCCAATACAAGACGCGCTGGCTGATGACGGATCCCGTTTCGGAGGAGAGTCCGGCGGTGCGGCTTTATTCCCAGGCCTTGAACGAACTCTGGAATTGCGGCGTACCCTTCGACACCTACCAGATGACGGAAATCTTTGAGCCGGGTGTGCCGGACTATAAGGTTTATGTTTTTCTGGATGTATTCTACATGAGCGATGCGGAGTTGGCCCTCGTGGAACGGCTGAAACGCCAGGGCAAGACCCTGCTGTTCTTTTTCGCCCCGGCACTGCTGTCGGACGCCGGTCTTTCCATCGACCGGGTGAAGGCGCTGCTGGATATGCCGGTGGAAGCGGCTCTGGTCGACAAGCTGGGGCCGGCCCTGATCGTGAAGGGCCTGGCGCCGTGCGTACCGGAAAGTGCTCTTTACCGGCGCGGGTCGGTTTACTTCTGTCCTCAGCCGGTACTTCCGTCGACGCTGTGCCGGCAGGTGTTCCGGGAAGCGGGCGCACATGTTTATTGCGACAGCCATGATGTATTGATGGCCGGCGGCGGCTATGTGGCCTTGCATACCGCTACCGCCGGCGAGAAAACGCTCCGGTGTCCCGAGGCGGTCTGGTGGACGGATGAGCGCAGCGGCCGATGCACCGGACCCAGCCGGGAGCAACAGTGCGTGATGAGGATGGGCGAAACGGTTCTATTTTCTGTGCGTCCCGAGGGACGCGCAGAATAGGCTTTAGGGATTTAGGCTGTAGGCTGTGGGGCAATCACCGCGGCCGGCGGCCGCAGCTACAACAGATCCTTCTCGTTTGTGTTGTGGGGGCGGTCGCTGACCGCCCGTCGGAAGTCGGGATTTCTCGACTTCGCTCGAAATGACAAACTCAATCACATGAACGCGCCGATGATGGAGTTGCAAGCGAAACCCGTCTTAGATTGTTCCCCTTCGAATCTCCGCGGCCACCGGCCGCAGCTACAACTGATCCCGCTGTGGGGGCGGTCGCTGACCGCCCATCCTCTCACCTTATAGATCTCTCGACTGCTCTCGGGATGACCGCCTTAGGGAAAAACGCGCCTCACACGGCGCTACTACGAACAGGAGCAATACATCGTTGGTAGGGCGAGATCTCTGAGCGAGCCGGGGTAATTTTCCGAATGGATCTCCCTATTCCCTTATCCACACCAGCATTTCACCCGGCGCGCGGTTGGCCCACAGGAAATACGGGATCGCTTTAAAGGTGACGGGATGGGTCTCGGTTTTGTCCGGAGAATACAGCTTGTCTTTCCAGTTCTTCAGACTGCGCCGGCGGCCCTGCCCCACCAGGACGGGAATTCCGCCAAACAGTTTATTATCAGTCCGAACGGTCAGTTTGGACTTTTGCGGCAGCATCAGGTCGTTCAGCCCGGGACCGTTGTCGACCTGCTCCAGGCAATAAATCACCGGTCCGCGCTGAAGTGCCACGCGTCCGCAATCCTGCCGTGCGGCGGGATGCGCTTCGATGCGCTCCGCCGGCATGGATAGGACGAGCTCAACCTTGTCGCCCCTGCTCCACTCGCGCGTGATCCGCGCATAGCCTTTCCGGGTGATCCCGGCGAGCTTGACCGTCTTGCCGTTGACGGCGAGGCGGGCCTTGCGGCACCAGCCCGGGATCCGCAGGGCCAGCGTCCATCGGGCGGCGTGTTCCGGATTGACCGTGAGCCGGATGGATTCCGTCCACGGGTAATCGGTCTTCTGAACGATCTGAACTGCTTGTCCCGCGACGTTGACCCGGGCCGTGCCCTGGGCATAGAGATGAACAGACACCTCGTCCGCGCCGGTCGAGTACATGTAACCGGGAAACTGGGCGATCATGCGCGCGATATTGGGCGGGCAGCACGCGCAGTCGAACCACTCGCTGCGGCGATATTGATACTCCTTGCCCGCATAACGGGCGTTGCTATCAAACCCGGGAAGCGAGGCGAGCGGATTGCCGTAGAAAAACGTCAGACCATCGTACGAGACACCGCTGATCGTACCGTTATAGAGCGCCCGCTCCATCACGTCGGCCACCTCGCCATCCCGGTCGGCATTCAGCAGGCGATGCGCCCAGAAAACCAATCCGATCGTGGCGCACGTTTCGAGGTAGGCGCCCTCGTTGGGCAGATCATAGTCCGTGGTGAACCCTTCATTGGATTGCACCGGGCCGATCCCGGCCGTGATGTGCATCCGCTTGCGCGTGAGATTTTTCCACAGCCGCCGGCACGCATCGAGCAGGGTTGTGTCGCCCGTCGCCAGCGCCACATCCGTCATGCCGGCGTAAAAATACATGGCGCGCACTGAATGTCCCACGACCTCGGTTTGCTCGCGCACGGGTAGGTGCGACTGGTTGTATTCGTAGGTCTTGGCCCAGAAATTGGCCGGGGACTCCCCCCGCGCCCGCGCCTCCAGGTCATAGTAATGCGGCGTTCGGCCGCGCTCGTTGATAAAGAACGTCGCCAGGTTCAGATAGCGCGCTTCGCCGGTGGCACGGTACAGCTTGATCAGCGCCAATTCAATTTCCTGGTGCCCGCAGTAGCCGCGTTTCTGACCCTCCCGCGGGCCAAATGTCGCGTCAATGAGATCGGCGAAACGGCAGGCCACGTCGAGGAACTTGCGTTTACCCGTCGTCGTGTAATACGCCACCGCGCCTTCCATCAGGGTCCCGGCGCTGTACAACTCGTGGTTATCGCGCAGGTTCTTCCAGCGGTTTTCCGGCTCAACCACGGTGTAGCGGGTATTGAGGTAGCCATCCGGCTGCTGTGCGCCCGCGATCAGGTCCACCGTCTCGTCCACCAGTTTTTCGAGATCGGGGTCGGGATGAGTGGCGAGACTGTAGGCGGCGGCCTCGATCCATTTGCTGACGTCCGAATCCCAGAACATGTGCGGGGGATTGGGTTGCCCCGGTTTCCAGGTGAGCCGGAGTGCGTCAATGCGACCCGTCGCCAGGCACTGCTTATACTCGATGGGCAGCGTGGCCAGCCGGTTGGTCTCCATCAGGCGCCCCCACAAACCGCCGTCGAGTTTGACGGAGCTGAAAGGCACCGGTTGAAATTGAGCGAGCGATCCAGTCGACTTATTCATTTGAAGTTTCCTCGGAATATCCGCGTTGACTAACCTGACGCAAGCTGAAAAACTACCATCGTAACTGGAAGAGATAAACTTAAAACTGGCGGCGCTCCGGTGTTGGAAGTAAAGGCTGTAGCGGTTTAGGCTGTAGGCTATAAGGGAAGAGGGAGCGGCTCGGAGGGGGAAGAAAAGGCGGTTGTTCCCACTCGAATCCCCGCGGCCATCGGCCGCAGCTACAGCAGATCATTACTCCTATGTGTTGTGGGGGCGGTCGCTGACCGCCCTTCCTCACACCTTGCGTTGTGGGTGAAGTCGAGAGATCGACAACCGAATGGCGGTCGGCTAATGGGGAAAAAGGCTGAAGCGGTTTAGGCTGTAGGCTATAAGGCACATAGAGAAGAGCAGAGCCCGTCGCAGGGATGCGCCGGGCCACCTGGAAACGCATGCCAACCCAATCGTTCCGGATTAATGAGTTGGATTGTAATGGTAAATGCCGCACAATAGTTGGTCCTGATTGAGCACCCAGATGAGATTCCTCGACTTCGCCCTGAAGTATGCGCTTCGCTTTGGTGCAATGATCGCGTGAATCCAAGTAAGTCGGGCATTCCTGCCCGACTCCGGGGAGAACGGGGAAGTGTCAGGCAAGAATGCCTGACCTACATAGGAGCGGTTTGCGAAGTGTACCGAATCGCGGATGCGCCCGATGACAACGAGGAATACATATGAGCAATGGACTTGGCGGGCGGATTAATAATCATTGCGGTCTGAGCGTAGCGATTCTCGCAGGGGCGCTACTGGCCTGCCTTGCGGTGGACGCGGGTGCCGCCGAAAGCAGCACGGGCGCGGTTGTCAACATCACGCCGATCACTCGGAATTCCTCCAAGAGCAAGGTCGAGCTGCTGATTGCCAAAAACGGAAAGGCGCGGATGCCGATCGTCATTTCCGCCCGGGCTTCTCAGGCCACACAAGGCGTTGCCGCCGAGTTGGCTCAATATCTGAAACGGATTAGCGGCGCGGATTTCGCCGTGACGAACGGGGATGGACAGACCGGCATCGTGCTGGGAACGCTGGCTGAATTTCCCGAACCGGATCTTTCCGAGGCGCTCAAGATCGTCAACTCGTTCGACGGTCGCGAAGCGTATGCCATCCGAACCCAGCACCAACGGTTGCTGCTGCTCGGCGCCACCGATTTGGGCGCGTCGCATGCGGCCTTTCGGTTTCTCGAAGAACTCGGCGTGCGCTGGTTCTTCCCGGCGAAGGAGTGGGAGATCGTCCCGAAGTTGGAGGCGGTCCGGTTCGACCGCAACATCACGGACCGGCCCTCCATCCTCTCCCGCGTGTTCTGGTTCGAGGCGGGATCCGGCGGTGATCAGCAGAACCAGGACTATACTGCGTGGAAACGGCACAACCGGATGGCGGAGTCGTTTGTCGTCAATGCCGGGCACAACCTCGATTCGGTCATCGGACAGAACAAGGCCGAATTCGATGCCCACCCCGAGTATTACGCGCTCGTCCGACAGCCGGATGGCTCGATGGAGC
>CAZMSS010000147.1:0-7382 GCA_964568965.1 uncultured Verrucomicrobiota bacterium
CCTAAGGTCGACAACCCAGGTCAACCGTGCGCTTCTCGAGGGGAGCCGGGTCCGTTTCGTCGGTACGGCCACAATCGGGACGGACCATCTTGATCTTGAGTATTTCAGGGAGGCAGGCATCCAGTGGTGTTTTGCACCCGGCTGCAATGCCAACAGCGTCTCGGAATATGTCACCGCCGCATTGCTCACCCTCGGGGAGCGTCATGGGATCACCCTGGAAGGCAAGACGATTGGCGTCATCGGTGTGGGGAATGTAGGAAGCCGCGTGGTCAGGAAGATGCGGGCGCTGGGGCTGCGGGTGCTGATGAATGATCCGCCGCGGGTTCGCGCGCAGCGCGAATTCGAGATTTCAGATTTGAGGTTTCAGAATGAGGAGTTTGTGGGCCTCGATCAGATCCTGGCGGAGGCGGATATCATCACGGTGCATGTGCCGCTGACCAAGGAGGGCCCCGACACGACCTTTCATCTGGCCGATGGGAATTTCTTCAGCCGGGCACGCAAGGGGCTGATTTTTCTCAACGCGGCGCGCGGAGCGGTAGTGGATACGCCGGCCTTGTTGAAAGCCCTGGATGCCGGACAGGTCAGTCATGCGGTGCTGGATACCTGGGAGGGCGAACCCAAGTACAGGACGGACATGCTCTCCCGGGTGGATATCGGGACTCCGCATATTGCCGGACATTCCTTCGAGGGGAAAGTGATGGGGACGGTGATGGTGTACCGGGAAGCCTGCCGGTTCCTGGGGGTGCCCTCCTCCTGGTCGCATGAGCCGCTGATGCCCCCCACACTGGTTCCCGTAGTGGACGTGGATGCCGCCGGACGGAGTGACGAGGCAGTGGTCCGTGAAGTGGTGAAAAAACTCTACGATATCGAGGCGGACGACCGCCGATTCCGCGAATCGGCGGTGGCGGACGACGCGGTGCGCGCGAAGGCGTTTGACCGGCTCCGCAAGGATTATCCCGAGCGGCGTGAATTTCACTACACGACGGTCCGGTTGGCGCATGGATCCGCCGCGCTGCGGGAAAAATTCAACGGGCTGGGATTCAAGTAGATCGTCAAAGGAAACAGGATGATTCAAACTTAACTGAATGCCGCAAGGCAGGGAGGATCCGATGAAAACGACTATCTGGAGCCGGGGTGTGATGATGCTGGGGTTGGCGTTTTTGCTGGCCGGGTGCGAGGACTCCAATGATGATTTCGACGTGACGCCGGCGCCGGGTAAGGGCGCCCTGACGGTCCAGAATCTTTCAGGGTCTGATTTTGACGTCTATGTGGAGGGTTCCAGCATCGGACACGTAAACTCAAATCACCATCTATCCGTGGACCTGGACCCCGGGTATGTCCGGGTGTTCCTGCGCGAGCAGGACGGCGATCACCGGGGGTATGGCGAGGACCTTGATATCCTGGAAGGGCGACAAACCATTATCCGGATACAGCGTGACAATCATGACTGGACCGACTACGACATCACGGTTGAGTACGATTGAGCCGGATGCCGTTTCCCGTCAGTCACTTTCCTGTCAAGGCCTTTTCGGCCTCGGCGGTCCAGTTCCCGTGATCCAGTTTGGCGGCGACCTTCGGCAGAACCTCGCCCAGTTTCGAGAGCGGGGTAAGGCCGAGGTCATGGAGCATGGGGTACACCACGATTTTTCCAGCCAGAGTGCGGTTCTCGACGGCGGCAAGGCCTTCCATCGCGCCCGCCATGCCGCTGATGGCATCGACGGAACGGTTGGTGTCCAGTTGCCCGGCCACGACTTTCTCCAGCACGATCTTCATGTCGCGGATCGTTGACCCGCTGGTCCCGAACATGAAGCACCTGTTGGCAATGTAGGTGTCCAGGTCCAGCTCATGCCGGGTGGGGGCGGGGATGCCGGCGAAGATGTTGATCAGGCAGCCCTTCGCGCTGTTCTTGACGGCGTCTGCCACGAGCGCGCCGATTGGCGCCATCACGACGTTATAGCTGAACGGTCCGGTGAGGGGGTGGGTCTTGGGGTTCACGGACCTGAGCCCGATCTTGTTGGCCTTGGCTAGCGGTTCGGCCTTCTCCAGCAGGGAGGCCAGGCGGGTATCGTCAAAGTCCACCGCGATGACCGTCATGCCCTTCTTCTCGATGCAGACGTCACGCAGGACATGCATCTGGCCCATCGGGCCGCCTGCGCCGACCACGCAGATGGAGTCATTCTCACGAACCTCGCCGGTGGCGGGGATGATCTTGTACGCTTCGCTGGCGTTATCGGAAAGGGTCCCGATCCAGCGGGTCATCCCGTAGTGGATACGGCCCACGCCGACGGAGACGGGCTGGCCGATCCTGCGTCCGCCGGTGACGATGGCGATGATGCCGCAGATGCCGAGCTTGTCGTTCAGGATCTCAATGGTCTGCCGGTCGGAACCAAAATAGACGATATCGTCGAAGGCTTCCTTCGGCAGCTCCGCGGCGCTGTTGAGCCGGGTGACGGGGACACCCAGCTTCTCGAGATCCCGCTGGGTGCAGTCGGCGCACACCACCGTGATGGAGGCCGGTTTGGCCTTGGGGGAAAGGCTTTCAGCCAGTCCTTTCATCTTGCGATCGCTGTCCACCACGACGGCGAGTTTGCCGCCGGCCTTGATGGTCTGGCGTTCGGGGGTCACGTAGGAATCCTCCACACAGGCCCAGGGCTCGACCAGGGCGATGGCCGAGGCGCTGAGGTTCTCGGGCACGGGAATCAGGAAGCGCTCGCCGGTGGCGGGATCCATGATGACGCGCTCATCCATCACGACATATTCCTGAAGCGCGCCCTCGAAGTTGTAGCCGAATGCGGCATTTGACCCGGCCGTCACGAACGCGCGGTAATCGGTCTGGACCAGGCAGCGTTCGCCGACCTTGTGGTGCTTGACCTTGTCGCCGACCGCCACGATCCGCACGACCGCCTCATGGCCGGGCACGGTGGGCTTCTCGCCGGGGACATAGCTTGAAATTTCCTTCAGGACATCCGGCGTCAGGCCGCCAATGACCTCGGTTTTCCGGGGATGCTGCGAAAACTGCTTGAGCAGCTTCAGGTCCGAGAAGCAGAGGCTGACGGATTCAATCTGGCCAAGGACCTGGTGCGGACCGGGTGCCACGACGGGCTTGGCGGTATTGAGCTTGAGGTCACCGGGACCGACGAGCTGGATGGCATACTGGGTTTTGGGAAGGGCGGTTGAGGGCATGGGGATCTCCTTGTTAGTGTTATGACAACATGACCTGGCCGCCGGTCACGGGGACCGCCTGGCCGGTTTCGTATTTTTGTTCCATCAGGTAGAAAATGGCTTTCATGACATCCTCGGCCATGCAGCCGCGGCGCATGGGCACCTTGGCCTCGTAGAACCGCTTCACATCCTCGACGGTTTTGGCGCCGGGGACCTTCCCGGTGCTCAGGTACTGGACGAAAAGGCCGTTCCTGGGGTCAGACCACAGCGGGCCGTCAAAGAAGTTTCCGGGACAGATGGAGTTCACCTTGATGTTGTCCTCCACCAGTTCCATGGCAAAGGATTGGGTCAGGCCGATGCCCCCGAACTTGCTTCCGGCGTAGGCTCCGTTCTTGTTGGAGCCTTCCAGGCCCGACTTGGAGTTGATCTGGATGATGTCGCTCCAGTATTCCGGGTTGGCCTGGTGCTGGGTGGCGAGGATCGGGGCGGCCTTCTGGACGCACAGGAAATAGCCCTTGTAGTTCACCGCGGTGACGAAGTCGAAATCCGCCGGATTCTGTGTCTTGACGCTACCCGCCTTGAGGACACCGGCGTTGGCGACAAAGACATCCAACCCGCCGAACGTCTTGACCGTCTCGTGCAGGGCGGCCTCCATCGAGGCAGGATCGGTGACATTCGAGGCCAGCCCGATGGCGCGCCCGGCGCCGTACTGCTTGCAGAGTTCCTGCGCGGCGGCGGTGGCGCCCGCCTGGTTCATATCGAGCAGGACCACGTGGGCTCCGGCGGCGACCAGCTGCTTGGAGATTTCCAGTCCGAATCCCTGGGCGGCACCGGTGACGACCGCGACCTTCCCGGCAACACGGCCGGCTTTAACCGGGTTGTCCGCGATCGTGAAAGTGCCCAGGCCGGGGACGATCACGGCGTCGGGTTTGGCGCCATGGGCCTTTGAGTAATCGGTCAAAGCCTTGCGAAGGATTTCAATGATGGCAGGGGTGGCAAGGTCAGCAGGAAGGGGGAATGTCAAGGTCCTGCCAGCCGTTGCAGCGTTGGCTGAATACGACACAAGCTTGAGAGCTTCGCTGCTGTCCGCCAAAAGCCCCCGCAGGGCCGGCCCGATGATGTTGATGATGGTGGTGCTCATGATTTGTTATATCTCATATTTCCTATTTCAAATTTGCTACTCAGCCTGCCGTTGCCCGCAACACTTTCCGGGGGGCGATATGGAGGCTCATGCCCAGGGCGTCCTCGGCGGCCTCCTTGATGCTCTCGCTGATGGTCGGGTGGGCGTATACCACTTCCGCCAGTTCCTGCACCGTGACCTTCTTGTGGAGCATGGCGCCCGCCGAGGCGATGCACTCGGTGGCATTGTGGCCCATCATGTGGACGCCGAGCAATTCTCCGGTTTCGCGGTGACGGATCACCTTGACGAAGCCCTCGGTGTGGCCGACCGCAATCGCCTTGCCCAGCGCCGCCAGCGGGAAGGCGCCGATGGCGATGGGGATGCCGGCCTTTTTCGCCTGGGCCTGCGTCATGCCCACGGCGCCGATTTCCGGGAAGGTGTAGACCGCCGAGGGGATGGGGGAGGTGAACGGATGGGCGTGGCCCAGCGCATTCTCCACTGCGGCGATTCCCTGAGCCGAGGCGGCGTGGGCAAGGAGGCAGCGCCCGTTGGCATCGCCGATGCAGTAGATGCCCTTGACGGGGGTTTCCATGTGGTCATCCACCCGCACAAACCCGCGGTCCGTGGTGAGCCCCACCGTTTCCAGCCCGATATCGGTGGTATTGGGGCGGCGACCGATGGACAACAGCACGCGGTCAGCCTCGATGGTCTGTCCGTTGCTGAGCACGGCCTTGACGGTGTCACCGGCGGTCAGGGTTTCCACCTTGGTGCCGGTAAAGCACTGGATGCCGCGCTTGGTGAACACCTTCAGCAGCGGCTCGGCGAAGCTTTCGTCAAGCTCCGGAAGGAGCCGCGGCATCAGTTCAACCACCGTCACCTGGACGCCGAATTCCCGCATCATGCAGGCGAATTCGCAGCCGATGACGCCGCCGCCGACAATCAGGAGGCGGGCGGGCAGGGTCTTCCAGTGCAGGGACTCGTCGCTGGTGCAGACCCGCTCGGGATCGGTGGGCCAGCCGGGGATCCGCGCCGGGATCGAGCCCGTGGCCAGGATGATCTTGCCGGCGGTGATCTCCTCCGTGCCCGACTTGGACTCGATCGTCACCTTGCCGGGACCGTTCAGTTTCGCCCGCCCCTGGAAGAGCGTCACCTTCCGTGCGGTGAACAGCGACTTGATACCGCCCCGCAGGGTGTTCAGGACCTTGTCCTTGCGGGTCTGGATGGCGGGCCAGTCAAACGAGACCTCGCCCGACACCTTCACGCCCATCGTGGCCGCGCCGCGGATGGAGTGGATCAACTCTGCCGACGCCAGAAGCGCCTTGGACGGGATGCACCCTACGTTCAGGCAGGTGCCGCCGATAAGGCCTTGTTCCACAATGGCAACCGTGGCTCCCATCTGGGCGGCCTTCAATGCCGCCACATATCCGCCGGGCCCCGCACCCAGAACGACAATGTCAAAGTGTTTGCTCATGTTTTCTCCAGTATTCAGTGTTCAGATAATCAGATTTCAGATCTTAGAATGTTCAGATGTCAGAATTCTGAATACTGAAAACTGAATACTGAACACTCTCCTCACAACAACTGCGCCGGTGTCTCCAGCAGTTCCTTCAGCCTGGCCATGAACTTCGCCGCAGGCAACCCGTCCACGACGCGGTGGTCGGCGCTGAGGGTCATGGTCATCACCTTGCCGGCCCACATGGCACCGTCCTGCACGACGACCGTTTCCCGGATGGCGCCCACTGCCAGGATGGCGGCCTCGGGCGGATTGATGATGGCGGTGAACTGCTCGATGCCGAACATCCCGAGGTTGGTGATGGTGAAGACCCCCTTGCCCATGTTCTCGATTTTGCCGGTCTTGGCCGACTGGGCGAGGCGCCGTGTCTCGGCGGCGAGCTCCTTGATGGAGAGCGTGTCCGCGCCCAGGATTACCGGGACCACGAGGCCCTCGTCCATCCCGACGGCAATCCCGATGTTGACGTCGTTGAACTCCACCATCTCGTCATTCTCAATCCGGCTGCGCACGGCGGGGAATTCCCGGATGGCCTTGGCGCAGGCCTTGGTCACAAAGTCGTTTACCGAGCACTGGTACTTGCTCTTCTCGGACTTCTGGAGCTCTGCCATTGGCGCGGCGTTGATCGTCGACTGCATGTAGAAGTGGGGGATCGTCTGCTTCGAGGCCAGCAGGTTTCGGGCGATCGCCTTACGCATCGGGGTCAGCCGGCGGCGTGACGCCTGGCCACTGACGGGTGCCGGGGCGGGGGCCGCTACGGGGGCCGCCTTGGCCTGCGCCGCCTGTGCGGGGAGATCGCGGGAGGTGATCCGCCCATTGGGGCCGGTACCGGTGCCCACGGTCGTCAGGTCGATCCCGCGGTCGCCGGCGATTTTGCGGGCGGCGGGCGAGGCCTTGATCGGACCGGAAGCAGTCGGGGCTGCAACAGGCGCGGACACGGCGGGGGCCGGGGCGGCTGCCTTTGGCGCGGTAGCCGCGACGGTTTTGGCCGGAAGGGCAACGGCATCGGCCGGAATGGCCGCGCCGGCATCGCCGATCAAGGCGATGCGCGTACGAACTGGCACGGTAGTGCCGGCGGGAACAAGGATCTTGCGAAGCGTGCCGTCATGCCCAGCCTCTACTTCCACCACGGCCTTGTCGGTTTCCATCTCCAGGAGGATTTCCTTCGCCTGGACCTGGTCGCCTTCATTCTTCAACCAGCGGACGATGGTGCCTTCCTCCATCGACTGACCCGCCTGGGGCAGCAAGACATCAGTCAGCGTACCGCCCGTTGCGCCAACCGGTGCGGCCGCTGCCGCAGGCTGGGCGGCGGGTGCGGGGGAGGGGGCGGCGGCATCGGCGGGAATCGGTTCATTGGCATCGCCGATCAATCCCACCTTGGTGCGGATCGGGACGAGTTGTCCGGGTGGGACAATTATTTTCCGCAGCATGCCGTCGTAGCCGGCTTCCACTTCCACAACAGCCTTGTCGGTTTCAACTTCGAAAAGAATATCCTTCGCCTGGACTTTGTCGCCCTCGTTTTTGAGCCATCGAACGATGGTCCCTTCTTCCATGGATTGACCGGCTTGAGGCATTTGGACTTCAAACATA
>CAZMSS010000148.1:0-7341 GCA_964568965.1 uncultured Verrucomicrobiota bacterium
CGGCAGTGGAGGGGACCGGCTTCACAGTCACGGGCTGCGAGGACGAAGCTATCCAGGCGCGGTATCATTCGGCGGATGATTTTCTGCGGACGATTCACGCCCAGGGGCTGACCGCCGGCGCGGTATCCCGTGCGGCCTCACCGCTGTCGCGATCAGAATTGGCCCAGCTCTGTCATGACTATGACGAAACCTGCCGCGATGAGGCGGGGGGCGTGCACGCCACCTTCGAGGTGCTTTACCTGTCGGCGACGATCAAATCTTAAGGCGCTCGATATCCATCTCGGTGGCGGGGACCACGGTGAGGGTGCGATTCCCGGCGGTGGAGGTGATGATGATGTCCACCCGGGGTTCCGAGCGGACATCACTGTAGCGGGCGCATAACTGGGCAGCCATGGTCAGTTCCTTTTCGCCGGCAGGGCCCGTGACGAGGACGGTGGGGCCGGGAATGGCGGCGGTCGTATTGAGCAACAAGTCGCCAGCTTGTGCCATGGACGTCAGGGTGCTGTTCTCCGGGGCATCCCGCCCGACAATAGCCTTCACCTTGGACGACAGTCTGAAGTGCCGGCCATACCGGAGCAGGTTGATGGCGCTACGGTCCTTAAGCTGGGCATTGCGGCGCAGGTCCCAGACCTTCTCGGCATAATTGGGTTCCGTCAACTTGCAGCCTCCGGCGGAAGGGGGGATATGAGTGAAGCCAAATTCCTCGGCGATCTTGTGCTGAGGTTTGCGTCCCCGTCCATTCAGGTCCAGCAGCCGGGAGCGGTCCACCCACCCCAGCCGTTCAGGTTCGGTTTCAGGCAGGAGCTTGGCACTGAGGGGGCGTAGCAACCGGTCCTTCAGGCCCGACTCCTCCGCCACGACATCGAGGTTTTTGCGGGTTTGAGACATCGGACGCTGGTTGAGCACTTCGCCCGTGGCAACAAAGTTGTAGCCGTCCCGCTTCAGGATGGCGCCGGCGCGGCGTATCATGCCGGCATGGCAGTCGATGCAGGGATTGATGTTGGCGCCGAATCCGTGCTTCGGGTGCTCGACGAGGTCGATCAAATCATCGGAAAAATCCTCGACAATCAGGGGGATGCCGACTTGCAAGGCTGCGGCACGGGCCTTTTCGGCGCTGAAGAAGGGCGACTCGAAGCACAGGCCGGTCACCTGGATGCCTTGAGCCTTCAGAACGGAGGCTGCCAGCATGCTGTCCAGTCCGCCGGACAGCATGACGAGGGCCTTGATGTGAGTGTCGGTTGTCATATTGGCGGGATGATTATCATAATCTCTATCGTAATCATAATTTTAATCGTAATCTTAATCCGAGTTCTTTATGATGCTTTCCATGAGAATTATAACTGTATTGACCTGTTGGTTCGCCTGTACCTTCGTTTCCCTAGGGGCAGACTACGTCATCGCCGTCAGCGTTGACGGATTAGGTTCGGTTTACCTGCAGAAACTTGTGGAGGCTGGGAAACTGCCGCATTTCAAGCAGTTGGAGGCGGAATCCGCCGGGACAACCAATGCCCGGGCCGACTACAACATCACTGTAACGCTCCCCAATCATACCACCATGGTCACCAGCCGCCGGATCACGGAGCCCGAGGGCCATAACTGGACCAGCAATACCGATCCGGCCAAGGGTGTCACCATTCATTCCCATAAGGGGGCTTATGTTGCCAGCGTCTTTGACGTGGTGCATGACCATGGTCTGCGCACCGGAGTGTGGGCCACCAAATCCAAGTTCGTTCTTTTCAAGGTGTCGTATGACGCTGCCCATGGCGCGCCTGATACCACCGGCGTCGACAACGGCCGGGACAAGGTCGATTATTTTGTCTGCGCCAAGTCCCCCGAATTGGCGAACAGTTTCATCAGTACCATGACGACCCAGCCCTGCAACTTCGCCTTTGTTCATTTCGGTGATGGCGATGGCGCGGGGCACGCCCACGGGTGGGGGAGCGAGCCCTACAATGCCGCCCTGGTGACAATTGACGGATATCTGGGTCGGATCATGGACCTGATTGCCACCAACCCCACGCTGAAGGGCAGGACCGACTTGATCGTTACGGCGGATCATGGTGGTGAAGGCAAGGATCACTCGGATGCCGACAAGCCCATCGATTACACGATTCCCTTCTTTGTCTGGGGAGCAGGCGTCACCCCTGGTGATCTGTACGTGCTGAATACCGTCACCCGTCACATCCCCGGCGAGGGCCGGCCCGAGTATGCCGTGCCGATACAACCCGTGCGAAACGGTGATCTCGGCAATCTGGCGCTTTCCCTGCTTGGGCTCCCCGCCATCCCGGGGTCGACAGTCAATGGTAAGCAGGATCTCCAGGCAGGGCTGGTGATCCAGTGAGTACCTGGCGCTGAGAGGACTACTAATAGATGAACATACACGAGAGAATTGAGGCGTTCTGGGCCGGTGAGCGTCCTGATCAAATACCATTTACGATCTATCAGAACGAATGGCGGCATACGCAGGATGATCCGGCCTGGGAGGCGATGTACAAAGCCGGGCTCGGTGTTACCTGGCACATTTCACCGTTCAGGACTGAGGGCAAGAATGCCGAATATGACCACACGACCGAGGAGAAGAACGGGGTCATTGTAAGCAGGCAGGTCATCAAAACGCCCCTTGGTGATATTTGGCAAACCTGGACGAATGGCTGGCAGGATAAGTTCCTTCTCAAGACCGCGGCGGACTACCGGGTGATGACCGAAATCATCCGCAACACGACGGTGATCCCGCATTATGAGTCTGTTGCAAGGACGTTCAAAAAAATCATGCCTCATGGTGTTGGCATGCTCAGCATCGGGCGCACTCCCTTGCAGACCATCCTGGTTGATTACGCCGGGATCGAGAACTTTTCTCTTCACCTTGTGGATTTTGAAGAGGAAGTCAGAGAGCTCTATAATGCCCTCCTTCAGCTGTTCAGGCAAAAGGTGGAAATCACTGCCAAGGCGCCCGGACGGTTCGTGTCAAACCTGGAGAACTTTACCGCCGAGTCCCTGGGGCCTCAACGGTTTGAAGAGTTTCTGCTACCGGTTTATCAGGAATGCTTTCCTGTCATGCAGGATACCGGCAAGATTGTGGGGTGCCACTACGATGGCAGAACAGCGAATTGTAGGGAGCAGATCGCCAGGGCGCCCATCGACCTTATCGAATCCCTTACGGAACCCAACGAGGGGGACCTGAATCTGGATGAAGCCCGCGCGGCATGGCCCGACAAGTTGTTCTGGTGCAACATCCGGGTTGGCGACTATCAGCTCCCGCCCTCCCAACTCCGAGACAAGGTTCTTTCGCTCGTTGAACGAGGGAGTATTGATGGCCGGTGCCTCGCCTTTGAGGTGTCTGAGCAATATCCGGCCAATTGGCGGGATTCGCTGCCTGTGGTTCTGGATGCCCTGAACGAGACGAGGATATCAGGCTGATGCCTAGCCATAACCGAAGCTTAAGAATGTTTGCCCTGCTTGTCATTTCAGGGGTGACGGCTTGTGCCGCATCGGTTGCCCATGGCGGGGTGAGCGCGTCCGTGGCCAGGAACGGGCGCTCTTTCACAATCAAGGCATCCGGGGCGATCATCGGGCGGGCAGAATTTTCTGCTACGGTCGAAATTGGCGGGGTTACCCAGGAATTGTATTCGGCCCGGGGCGTGCTTGTTGCTGCCGCCGTTCGCTCCACCGAGGCGACGCCCTATGGTTCGGCCGGGATAGCGAAGACGACGATCCGATTTGAAAAGGAGGGCCTCGACCTCCTGCTGAATATCGGCAGGGTACCGGGCGTACCGGGAATTCTGGCGCAAGCTGGAATTTGTAATACAGGCACCCAATCGGTGAAACTCCTCTCGGTAACTCCCGTTGCGATGGAGGCCAAGGTGGACGGGGATCCGGCAAAGTGGCTGGTAACGGAGTTAAATAAGACGGTAAGGCAGGGGCGGCCTGTGGTTGTCCTTGATGCGCTCCACGAACCTGTGGATGTGCTCGAGTATGGCGGGCTGTATCGCCAGGATGGAGAGGGTTTTCTTTTCGGTCCTGTGGGGACTCCCATAGCCTATGTGCAAGCCCGCATTGAGCATAAGGGGGGGGGCAATCTGAAATTCCATTATTCGGCCGACATGAGTGGTGCGCGCGTGGATCCCGGCGAGACGCGCTGGGGGCAGCAGGTTGTACTGCTGGTGGAACCGCCGTCCGCGGCCCTGGCACGTTGGGCGGAGTGGGTGTCCAAAACTCACCGGGCGCGTACGGACAAGGGCTCGTTGTCAGGGTGGAGCAGTTGGTATTCCCTGGGAGGGAAGGTTGCGGGAACGGATGTCGTGGATGTGGCGGAGGCGGCGATCAAGTCTCAGGATCGCCTCCGGCCCGGTGTCATTGAGATCAGTCAGGGCTTTTCGGATCCCAGCGGCAAAGTCGAGACCAATCCGAAGTTTCCGGAGGGGCTGGCCTTTTATGCGAAACGCATTGCGGCAACCGGAGCAAGACCGGGATTATATTTGGATTCCCACAGCATGGTCGGGGAGCCTTCCTGCATTGATTCCGTAGATTGGACCGATATTGCCTTGAAGACACGGCGTGCGGTCCAAGCCGGGTTTACGTTCCTGAAGCTCAACCTTGCCTGTGAACGCATACGGATGGGGACCGAGTCGAAGAAAACGGTATTTGAGATGGCCCGCGAGGGGTTCATGGCTTTTCGGGCGGCCGCCGGAGATGATATCTATCTGCTTCACTGTGATTATCAGCTGAACCGTGCCACGGTGGGGGTGGTGGATGCGAGTCGTACCGGTGTCAATGAGCGTCATGGTTCCGTCCGGACTGCCATCGACGACGTGCTGCGGTCCTACCAGCTTAACGGGCGCTGGTTTGCGGTGGCCAACGATACGTACTTCATGGGCACTGATATCGATAACGTCAGCGAGGTTGCCGGCGGCTGGCCATTGGTGCGGACGTGGATGAGCTTGACGGGTATGTCTTGCGGTCTGGCGATCACCTCTGATCCCTGGTATCGGGAGAGCTTCAAACCTTATTGGCGTAACGTGGAGGTGATGACGCCGCCCGCAAGGGAGCGGACGGAAGTGCTCGATCTGTGCACAAGCCGGGACTGGCCGCGGCTGGTGGGGCACGTCCGGCGCGACTGGGGGGACTGGACGGTTGCACTGTTATGGAATCCTGGCGCCACGGAGCGCACCGTTACGCTCGATTTCGCACAAGCCGGTTTGGATCCCAAGAGACGCTATGCGGTCTGGTCGTTTTGGGAGAACCGGTACCTGGGGGTGGTGGAAGGGTCCTGGACGACACCCTTGCTTGCGCCATCGGCCTCGCAGCATCTCTGCATTACGGATCTGGACCGCACGCCAAACCATCCCGTAGTCATCGGGTCGAGCCTGCATATCTATTGTGGTGCGGCGGAGATCCGGAAAGTCACCAGCACGCTGGGGGGGCTGGAGGTTGAACTGACCGATGCCGGGGCGCGTGATGGGGATTTGTTTGTGTACAGCCGATGGCCACCAGTCCTGCGGTCGGCCAGTGGATGCCGCGTGAAAACGGTTATGAGTGCGGGTGAAAACGTGTGGCGGATCGAGTTGCAGGGTCGTCAGCTCGGCGTGCCACAGCGTGTGGAGCTGGGGATCCTGCTGCCGGTCAGCCGGCAACCGTGGTTTTGGATATTGATTGCCGGTATGGTGGGCAGTCTGGCCTTTGCGGCATGGCGTTACATGATCGGATTGCGGGTTCAGCACGAGCATGCGCTGGAGCAGGAACGTGCCAGGATTGCGAAGGATCTGCACGATGATCTGGGCGCGAACCTCACCCAGATTGCTTATCTGGGGGATTCACTGCTGAATCGGCCGGGGCTGGCAAAGGAATTCAGCGGTGACATCGACAAGATATGCGTTACCGCGCGAGAGTTGACCCGGTCACTGGATGAAACGGTGTGGGCGGTGGATCCCGAGAAGGATACGCTCGACAGCCTGGTGGGCTATCTGGTGGGGCAGGCGCAGGAAATGCTTTCCGGTGTGGCGGTGAACTGCCGGTTTGATTTTCCCGAAACACTTCCTGTTCTGCCGGTTTCCTCCGATGTGAGGCACCACGTCTTTCTCGCTTTCAAGGAAGCGCTTCACAATATCATTCGCCATGCCCGGGCCACAGAAGTTAATGTCCGGTTTACCCTCCAGTCGACGGAATGCAACCTGGTCATTGCCGATAACGGTTGTGGATTTGAGATGGACAGCAGCGGGGCTCGCCCGGGCGGCGGTCATGGCTTGAGCAACATACTGAAGCGACTTGAGGCGATAGGCGGGCGCTGCGAGGTGAAGAGCTGCCCCGGAGCCGGAACGGAATTGCGATTGATCTGGAGATTGTCAACATGAACACCCGTGTTGCCATCGTAGAGGACAATGGTTCCTTGCGCCGTATCATCAGCGACTGGATCGTGGAGGCGGATGAACTGATGTTGGTCGGCGCCTGTGAAACCGCTGAGCTTGCGATTTCCGAGTTGCCGGCTCAGAAGCCGGATGTGGTACTGGTGGATATTAACCTGCCGGGAGTTGACGGGATTGAGTGCGTCCGTCAACTAAAGAAGCAACTTCCTGCCACACAGTTTGTTATGGTGACGATGTATGATGATGCGCAGCGGATCTTCAGTGCGCTGGCATCGGGAGCCACCGGATACCTGCTCAAGCGGTCCAGTCGCGAACAACTGCTCAATGCCATCGCCGAGGTCAGGCGAGGGGGGTCGCCCATGTCTGCGCAGATCGCCCGCAAGGTCGTGCAATCCTTCCGTCAACCCGTGTCACCCGTAAGCGGAGCGCTCTCCCCTCGGGAACGCGAGGTGTTGGATCTGCTCGCCAAGGGGCTGCTCTATAAGGAAATTGCCGAGAAACTGGATAGCAGCGTTTATACCATCAACGCCCATGTCCGCCGGATCTATGAAAAGCTCCAGGTCAACTCCCGATCCCAGGCCGTCGCCAAGTTTCTGAAGTATTGAAGGCGGCGTCCTGAATCCTGCGATTTTCCTCCAGGGGTGGCTGTAGTTAATTTTAACGAGTACCCGCTACGGCCGTACCCCCCTATACTTATTCATAACCACCTATTATAGGTTGGGGAGGAGATCAGAATGTCAGGTATTCATGCCCTGGTTTGCCAGGTATACCAGTCCAGTCTTCGCTGTAGGATTGTTACGTTGTTCTTATTGGTTGTCGCCTTTTCGCCACTTCAAGTCATGGCGATTCATAATATCTATGACAACACCTACAACACGAGCGCGCCGACGGCGGACGATGTTCCCAATTGGACAAATGGCTGGGGCACAAACACGCTCTCGGGGTGGGATTATGTTGTACCCATCCCGGGAATTGCCGGGTG
>CAZMSS010000149.1:0-1529 GCA_964568965.1 uncultured Verrucomicrobiota bacterium
ACGCCAAGGACCAGCTCATGGAGATGATCAAGAAGATCAATCTCACGACCTCCGAGCTGTTTGCCACCACCTTTGCCAAGATCAACGAGAATTTCCAGCTCATGTACGAGCGGTTGTTCAACGGCGGCTCGGCGAAACTGGTCATGGTGACCGAGGATGACGTGCTGGAAAGCGGCATTGATATCATCGCCCGGCCTCCCGGCAAGCGCCTGCAGAGCGTCTCCCTGCTTTCCGGCGGCGAGCGCACCATGACGGCCGTGGCCCTGCTCTTCTCGATCTATATGATCAAGCCCAGCCCCTTCTGTCTCCTGGACGAACTGGACGCCGCGCTTGACGAGTCGAACATCGGGCGGTTCGTGAAGGTGCTCGGCGACTTCCTGCAGCAATCGCAGTTCATCGTCATCACGCACAACCGGCGCACCATCGCCGCCGCCAACGTGATCTACGGCGTCACCATGCAGGAAAGCGGAATCTCCCGCACCGTCTCCATGAAGTTCGCCGAATACGAGCAGAGCAAGGAAATGCAGGCGAACAGCCGGAAGATCGTAATCCCTGTAAAATAGATGCGCCATCACCCTGAAGTTCCACCCGAGTCGCTCCTCGACACTGCCATCCGGGCGGCCCGGGCCGCCGGTGGCCATGCGCTCGCGAACCGGCACCGGAAGAATGAAACCGTGCTGGTCGCGGCCCATGACGTGAAGCTCAAGCTTGACCTGGAATGCCAGGATATTGCCGAAGGCCTCGTGCGGGCCGCATTCCCCCATCATGCCATCCTGGCCGAGGAGAGCGCCGACAAGGGGCTCATGGAGGACAATCCCCATGATTCCCCTTATACCTGGATCATCGACCCCATCGACGGCACGGTTAACTTCACCCATGGTCTGCCCTGGTGGTGCTGCTCGGTGGGCGTCAACTTCAAGGGGACAACGGTCGCGGGGGCCGTATTTGCCCCCATGACCGATGAACTCTTCACCGCCTACCGCGGGGGGGCGGCCTGTTGCAACGGCCAGACGCTTGCCGTTTCCGGCGTCAAGACCATGAAGGAATCCATGATCCTCACCGGCCTCGACCAGAAGAGGAACACCTCAATGCCGAGGCTGGCGCTGTTCAGGGAACTTGCCGACAACGTGCAAAAGGCCCGCGTCATGGGATCCGCCGCACTGGACTTGTGCCGGGTGGCGAGCGGTCAGTGCGAGGGCTACTTTGAGGCCGGGATCTACACCTGGGACATAACCGCCGCCGGGCTGATCGTCGAAATGGCGGGGGGACGCGCCGAGACGCTCGCCCGTTCCGAACACCACCGCCTGATGTACATGGCCAGCAACGGCTCGATCCATGATGAGTTCAAGGCGTTTCTGACCGCCCGCATCCAGCCTTAGTCTGCTTATCCCCCAAGGCTGGACGTGCCGAAGCTGTGCACACCTACTGAATGCCCCGCTTGTAATTCCCCTCGTGGCCGGCAATGTGGCGCCCGAGGCGAATGGCACGCCAGAGATCACGCACCGTCACGGGGTCGTATTTCCGGTTGA
>CAZMSS010000149.1:1629-7335 GCA_964568965.1 uncultured Verrucomicrobiota bacterium
GCGTCACGGGCGGCGGACTCGATCTTGGCGGGGTCTCGGGAGGGCTCGAACACCCCCTCCATGACCGTCTCCTCGCTTTGGTCCGGCGTGACCGAGGCACGGGCAAGCAACGCGTGCGGGTTGACCTCCACCGCGACATGCATCGGAATCCTGACCCGAAAGGCGCCAGGCTTGGGGCGGGGAAACCGGTAGCGCTGCTTCACTTCCTGTGATGAGGAACAATACAACGGGGCCCCGGGCTCGATCTCGGGGTGATCGGGGGGCAGGGCAATCTCAATGATGGCATGAGCGGGAGCCTCGAATACTTCCTCCGGGCGCTTGCCCTTGCCGGCGCTGAGGCGCAACTGATCCACAGGAAAGCCGAATGGCCGACCCTGCCCGGGCACATCGGTCTGGATCCCGTCATGTCGCTCGATCCGGCGCTGTGTCTTGAACCGAACCCATTCCTCACGGCCCTGCCGGATGATTTCCTGTACCACGCCGATGGGCGCGCCCCGGTGTCCCACAACCTCGGCATCAGTCACCTGTCGATTGCGGGGCGACTTGACATACAGATCGGTCCAGGGCCGGCTGAAGATGGTCTTGATATCCTCCTCAGCCTCGCGTTTGGCGGCGGGGGCAAGCCGGTTGTCCAGAAGCTGGCGGTAATACTTGGTCACAGCGGCGACATAAAGGGCGCTCTTCTTGCGGCCCTCGATCTTAAAGCTGAACACGCCCGCGTCCCGCAGCTTGACCACATCGCCGGTCAGGGCGAGATCCTTCATCGAGAAGGGATAGCGTCCGCTGTTGCCGCCCCCCTGCCCTTCAAAGGTATCGCGACAGGGATAGCAGCAGCGGCCCCGGTTGCCGCTGCGCCCGCGGAGGTGGGAGGAGTAGAGGCACAGTCCGCTGTAGGCGTAACACAGGGCGCCATGGATGAAGGTCTCCACATCGACCCCGCTGTCGCGGACAATCGCTCCGACTTCGCCCAGGGTAAGTTCGCGGGCGAGCGTCACCCGGCTGAATCCCAGCCGTCTTGCCGCCATAGCGCCCGCGACATTATGAATGGCCATCTGGGTGCTGGCATGCATGGCGAGTCGCGGGAAATACTGCCGTGCCAGCCGCGCCATGCCCAGGTCCTGGATGATCACGGCATCCGCACCGATGTCCGAGGCCGTGCCCAGTGCCTCGATGGCTTCATCCAGCTCATTCTCGAGAACCAGTGTGTTCAGGGCCACAAAGACCGAGCGCCGGGGGGTGCACTGGTGTGCAAACGCCGTGATTTCGCTGAGTTCCCCAGGGGTGAAATTGGCGGCCTCGGCCCGGGCGGAAAAGCGCTTCAGGCCCAGGTAAACGGCATCCGCGCCGTAGTGAAAAGCCGCATAGGCGGCATCAAGGTCGCCCGCCGGCGCCAACAGTTCAATCTTCATCGCGCGGGGACTCCCCTCACCACCAACCCCTGCGCTTCAGGTAGAAGTACAGCACGATCGTGGAGATGCCCGTGACGAACCAGACCCATATCCACCCGCGTTGATCCTCGAGGTTTGGCCAATGGGCAATATTCATCCCGTAGTAGCTGGTGACCACCAGCGCCGGCATGCACAAGGTGGCCATCACGGTCAGGACCTTGATGATATGGTTCACCTGCATCTGCTGGATATTCAGGTGGATCTGCAGCACGTTGGTCAGCGAATCACGCGCATTTTCGGCCAGCGAGCTGATCTTCACCAATTGATCCAGCAGATCGCGGTAGTAGGGCAACAGGTGGGTGCGGACGATCTTGAATTCCCCGTGCGCCAGCCGGGCAATTGTCTCCCGCTGGGGCCAGACAACCTGGCGCAGCCGCTGAACTTCCCCCTTCAACTTCATCACCCCGCCCAGGATATTCGCCGAGGAGCTGGCGAGCATTGACTTCTCGAGGTCTGCGATTTCTCCCGACATGTCCTCAAGGGCAGGCGCATAGCCCTCCAGGAGGAAATCAAGGATCGTGTAGGTCAGGCGATCCGGGGCGCGGGCCACCGCGGGGGCGTTTTTAAGAACCCTCTCAATGGTGGAGGCCACACACCGCATCGGGTCGCGGTGATAGGTCACCAGGAAATTCTTCCCGATGAAGAAATCGAGTTCGCTCATCTTGAACTCACCGGCGTTGTAGTTGACCGAGTGGATGACCAGAAACAGGTAGTTTTCGTATTCCTCAACCTTGGCGCGGTCACTGGGGGTCAGGCAGTCCTCAATGGCCAGCGGATGGAATTGGAACACGCCCTCGAGGACGGCCTTGGCCTCCTCGTCGGTGCACTCCCCGACATCCACCCAGAATTGAACCCCCTCATCCTGCAACACAACCTTGAGCAGGTCGAGGGAGAGATCCTGACTGATCAGCCGGCCCTGTGTCTGATTGAAAATAAAGGAGCGGATCATGCCGTCTCCCGCGCCTTCTGCTTGCGGCTGCGCTTCTCGAAGAACTCCAGCTGGGGATCCTTGACCAGACCGTAGACCTTCAGGATCCGCAGGATCTGGAGCAGGTCGGATTTCTCATAGTTCCGGTTGATGCGGACCGCGGACACCAGCTCCAGGAGCATGGTCCTGAACGAAATCACCCCGTCCACCCCGCGCTCGCGCAACCCCGCAAGGGTCTTGTCCCGCAACTCATCCGAAGCCGGCAGTTCAGGGATGCACAGGATCACCGCGATGGGCTCGCCGCCGAGCCGTGCCGCGGCGGCCAGCCGGGCGGACCGCTCGGCATACCGCAGGATCTCGGGCGTCTGCTCGTAGGAGCCGGAATAAAACCGCTCGGAATGTCCGCCCCTGACGCCCACCACGGCGCGCCCGACGGTCTCCAGGTCACTGCTTGCCCAGATCATGCCCTCGGGAAGCTTATGCTCCGCAACCTGCGGGTGTGTGACCAGCAGGTCGAGGTCCTCCTCGATCCGCTTGTTGCGCCCTGTGGACACATACTTGCAGGGCTGGGTTACCAGATACCCCAGATGCTCAAAGTACTCACGGGCAATCCATTCATTTACTGCAGACATGCCATGTCTCCGCTAATACTTGCTCATCCACCTCGCAGCCCGTCACCACCGCGCCGAGTTTCGTGGCCAGCACAAATCGCGGGCGTTTCTTCAGGGTTTTCTTGTCGGACATCATGGCCTCGCGCAAGGCCGGCCATTCCATCATGTCGCCGGCCTCGGGCCGGAGCGGAAGCCCCAGCATTCGAAGCAGGCCCACGACTGCGTCCGCATCAGCGGCGGGAAACCCCTTGACGCGGGTCGACAAGCGGGCGGCATAGTGCATGCCGATCGACACGGCCTCGCCATGCAACCACCGGCCATACCCGCCGACCTTTTCGACGGCATGTCCCAGCGTATGCCCGAAATTCAGGATGGCACGGGGACCGATCTCGCGCTCATCCATGGCCACCACCTCGGCCTTGATCTGGCAGCAGCGGGCCACCACCTTTTCAAGCAGGGCCGGATCGCGGTTCAACAGTTCGGGCACGTGTTTTTCCAGGAGGTGCAGGAAGGAGGCGTCCCAGATCACGCCGTACTTCACCACTTCCGCCAGGCCGGACACATATTCGCGCCGGGGTAGCGTCTTGAGCAGATCCAGGTCCGCATCCACTTCGATGGGCTGGTAAAAGGCGCCGACGAGGTTCTTGCCCTGCTCAAGATTGATCCCGGTCTTGCCCCCCACCGAGCTGTCGACCATGGCGAGCAGGGAGGTGGGAACCTGGATAAACCGAACCCCCCGGAGATACGTTGCGGCCACAAAGCCCGCCAGATCGCCCGTCATTCCACCCCCGAGAGCCAGGATCACGCCTGATCGGTCAAGCCCCGCCTCGGCAGCCTTGTTATAGAGGAAATCCACCCACTGGAGCGACTTGGTTGACTCCCCTGCCGGAATGACCGCCCGCATCACCTCGAGGCCACGGGCCGAAAGACTCTTCTGGCAGGACTCCCCATGCAGGGCATCCACATTGGAATCCGCCACCATCAACACGCGGGCTCCCGGTTTGGCATCCAGCATCAGGGCCAGCGGCAGTGACCGCCCGATATGGATCGGATAGGATCGCTCGCCCAGTTTAACGTCAATTGTGGTGGCCATGCTTGCTACTCCTATGTCCTCATTGCATCGGCTTGAACTTTATATCACCCCATCTCCGGAGTCAACCCGAGTCGGAGCGGGACGAAAGAGAGGGAGTTGATTTTCACTCGATGAGAGGGGTGTCGTTATGCCGTCCGTTTCAAGATGGCGGCGAAGGCTCCATCGACGGCATCGCGGGGCGGGAAAAGCTTGCGCTCCCGAATTAGCGAGAAGCCGGGATGATCCTTGAGCCAGGACGAGACCATTCCCTCATCCTCCTCGCTCTCCAGGCTGCAGGTACTGTAGACGATCCGCCCCCCAACGCGGACTTTTTCAGCGGCCCCATCCAGGATGGCACGCTGGGTTTCGCCGACCTTGGCCAGCCGCTCCAGCGAGAATCGCCAGCGGGCATCGGCCCTGCGCCGGAGTACTCCTGTGTTCATGCAGGGGACATCGAGGAGAATGCCGTCATACAAAAGACCGGCAAGTTCAGGGACACCCGCACCACCCCGGCGGCATTCGGTCATGTCGCCTTCAATGACCCTTACCCCGTCCAGATTCATACGGGCCAGGTTGTCGGTGAGGAAGCCCATCCGGTCGGCATGGATATCCATGGCCGTCAGGGTCCCGCCCCCCATCCGTTCGGCGATCGCCACCGTCTTGCCGCCCGGGGCGGCGCAGGCATCCAGGATCCGCTCCTGCGGCTTGGGATCAAGCATCTCGACCGCCATGATCGTGGAGGGGTCCTGGACGATGAACCAGCCATCTTCAAAGCCGGGAATGTCCTCGATGTTCACCCCGCGCGACAGGGTGCAGAAACGCGTTGCATCAAAGACATGGGGCTCGATCCGGATGCCCGCCGAGGCCAGCCGGTCGCGGAAGTCCGCCATCAGGATGCGTTGCGTATTCACCCGCAGGGTAACCGCCGCCCGGGTGTTGTTCCACTCGCATAACGCCACGGTGTCTAGTTCGCCAAAAGCATCCGTCCACCGCCTGATCAGGAGCTCCGGGTGTGAAAGCCGGACGCCAGCCGGCTGGTTCCTGAGGGCGGCCATGACTTGCGGTTGCTCGCGCAGGACCCGGCGTAGCACGGCATTGACGAAGTTCACCTCCGCCTGGCCGAACTCCTCCTTGACCGCCGCAACCGTTTCATTCACCGCCGCATAGGCTTCCACGGTGTCCATATGAAGGGACTGGTATAGCCCGACCATCAGGTGCGCCCGCAGGGGAATGCCTGGCAACTGCTTCATGCACTGCTTGAGCACCCATTCCAGCTCGCGCTTCCATTTCACAACCCCGTATGTCACTTCCATGACGAAGCCGCGGTTTGAAAGGACACGGTTCATCATCCGGTCGGGAAAGTCGCCCGTCTCCATCCACTCCGCAATAATCCCCGCCGCCACCGCCCGTGAACTCGTCTGTGCCGTGATCTTCATTCAACCCCTGACTTCCAAATACCCTGATTCATCAATTCGATAACGTGTAATATATCGGGTATTCCCGTGATTGGCGCAACTACAACCTGCAGCATGGAAAGATTCACCACCCGCTTCGCTTGCTTTCTAATACCTACAAGTCCGGAAGAGTTTTTTTCACCACTGATGGGGAAATGAAGAAATCCAGAATTCGGAAAGCGAATAATGTTTT
>CAZMSS010000150.1:0-7309 GCA_964568965.1 uncultured Verrucomicrobiota bacterium
TCGCCCGTGAGCGGTTGCCGGGGCAGTTTGTCATCCTCCAGCTCGACAATGAGTTCGGTGAGCGGATCCCGCTAACCATTGCGGATGCGGATCCCGCTGAAGGGTCCGTCACGATCATCTTCCAGGCGGTTGGCAAAACCACCCACAACCTGGCCGACAAGCGCGTTGGCGAATCCGTCCAGAGCGTGTTGGGACCGCTGGGCCAACCGACCCACATCGAGAAATTCGGGACGGTGGTCTGCGTGGGGGGCGGGATCGGGGTTGCCCCCCTGCATCCCATCGTCAAGGGGATGAAGGCGGCGGGGAACCGGATCATTGTGATCGTCGGGGCCCGGACCCGCAACCTGGTGATCATGGAGGAGCAGATGCGCGCCCTCGCCGATGAATTCATTGTCTGTACCGATGACGGCTCGTATGGCCGCAAGGCGCTGGTGACGGAACCGTTGAAGGAGGTCTGCGGCCGCATTCCCAAGCCTGACATGGCCGTGGCGATCGGGCCGCCGATCATGATGAAATTCTGCGCCGAGGCCACCCGCCCGTTCGGGGTGCCTACGGTGGTGTCGTTGAACACCATCATGATTGACGGCACCGGGATGTGCGGCGGATGCCGGGTGACGGTCGGCGGGCAGACGAAGTTCGTCTGCGTGGATGGCCCCGAGTTCGACGGGCACAAGGTGGATTTTGAAAATATGATGCAGCGTCTCAAGGCGTACCGCAAGCAGGAGGATCACGCCCATACGCAATGTCATCTGGATGCGGAAATCCGCGCCAAGGAGCAGGGAACCCGATGAGCCACTCAACCCCTGAAACACTGGCAGTGCTGGCCCGGCAGGAGCTCGAAGGGCTCCTGAAGCGGGATACCCCCCTGACCCCCAAGGAGCGAATCGCCATCACGGCCCAGGAGATGCCCACCCAGGATCCCGAGGTCCGGCGGCGGAATGTCCAGGAAGTCGCCCTGGGATACACGCCTGAGCAGGCGCGCCTGGAATCCATGCGGTGCCTGCAGTGCCGCAATGCCCCCTGCGTGCAGGGCTGTCCGGTCCGGATTGACATTCCCGGCTTCCTGAAGGCCGCGGCCGAGGGCGATTTCCAGGGGGCGTGCAACGTCATCAAGAAGAACAGCCTGTTGCCGGCGGTCTGCGGCCGGGTCTGCCCGCAGGAGACCCAGTGCCAGGAACATTGCACCGTGGGCAAGGCCCTCAAAAGCGTGGACAAGGCGGTTTCCATCGGGCGGGTTGAGCGCTATGTCGCCGATCTGGAGCGGGAGACCGGCGGGGGCGCGGCCCCCACGGTCAAGCCCGCGACCGGTAAAAAGGTGGCGGTGATCGGCACCGGGCCGGCCAGCATCACCGTGGCGGCGGACGTGCGGCGCGAGGGGCACGAGGTGGTGATGTTTGAAGCCTTCCACAAGCCCGGCGGGGTGCTCGTGTACGGGATCCCGGAATTCCGGCTCCCCAAGGCGATTGTGCAGAAGGAAATCGACACGCTGACGGGCATGGGGGTGCAGCTGCAAACCAACTTTGTCATCGGGCGGACGCGTAAGCTCAAGGCGCTGATCGAGGAGGACGGGTTTGACGCCGTGTTCATCGGGACCGGCGCCGGGTTGCCCAAGTTCATGAACATCGAGGGGGAGAACCTGGTCGGCGTGTTTTCGGCCAACGAGTATCTCACCCGGGCGAACCTGATGAAGGCGTATGACTTCGGGCGCGCCGACACGCCGATCTACCGCTCCGGCCGCGTGGCGGTGCTGGGTGGCGGCAACGTGGCGATGGATGCGGCGAGGACCGCGGTGCGGCTCGGGGCGGGGGAAGTGCACGTGATCTACCGGCGCACGGAGATTGAAATGCCCGCCCGGATCGAGGAAATCGCGCATGCCAAGGAGGAGGGCGTGATCTTCCACCTGCTGGAAAACGCCAAGCGCCTGATCGGGGATGAAAACGGCTGCGTAAAGGCAATCGAGTGCCTGCGGTATGAGCTGGGCGAGCCCGACAATTCAGGGCGCCGGCGCCCGGTGGAGATCAAGGGAAGTGAGTTTATCCGGGACATCGACGCGGTGATCGTGGCCATCGGGAACGATTCCAATCCCCTGATCCCCCGCACGACCGAGGGGCTCCAGACAACCAAGTGGGGCAATGTCATTGTCGACGACACCGGCAAGACGTCGCTCGACCGGGTCTATGCCGGCGGGGATATCGTCCTGGGCGCGGCCACGGTCATCCTGGCGATGGGCGAGGGCCGGCGTGCGGCGGCATCAATCAATGAGCGTTTGAAGTGAGACGCGTATGGATGTGACGTTGGGATTGGCCTGGTTCAAGAGCACGCTGGTCGGGAATGAGATCTGGCGCTTTCTCGCATGGCTTGGCGGTGTGCTGCTGGCGTTCCTGGTGGGCCGGATTTTACGGTTCCACCTGACTCGGATCGCTGTCGCCATGGAGCGCCGCCGCAAGCCCGTTGTGGCTGTCTTTCTCCGGGCCGGTGCCCGTGCGATGGTCTTCGCCCTGATCGCCATTGCCCTGGATGCCGGGCTTCATTTCCTGGTGATGACGGCCAAGGTCGAGGCGTTCATGACCACGGTCATGAATGTCCTGATTGTCGCGGCCACAACCTATGTGGCGTACTGCATCGTCGACGCCCTGTGCGAGGCCTGGGCGCTGGCCGCCTCGAGGACATCCAGCAAGATGGACGATATGCTCGTGCCGATGGTCCGGCGCAGCCTGCAGATCACCGTGATCGCCCTGGGCCTGGTGCAGGCGGCGACGGTGCTCAGCGACAAGCCCTTGACCTCGATCCTGGCCGGGTTGGGCGTCGGCGGGCTGGCCGTGGCTCTGGCGGCCCAGGAAACCATCAAGAATTTCTTCGGCTCGATCACGGTTCTCACGGACAAGCCCTTCGAGCTGGGGGACCGCGTGGTGGTCGACAAGTATGATGGCACGGTGGTGGAGGTGGGATTCCGCTCCACCCGCCTCCGCACGCTGGACGGCGATCTGGTCTCGATTCCCAATGGGGAGCTGGCCAACAAGAGCATCCTGAATTCCGGGCAAAGACCCTTTTTCAGGCGGGTGCTCAATCTGGGATTGGCCTATGACAGCCCGCCCTCGAAAGTGAGACGGGCACTGGAGATCGTCAGGGGGGTTCTGGTCGATCATCCCTGTATGGACCCCGATCAGCCGCCCCGGGTCTATTTTACCGACTACACGGGCTTGTCGCTCAACCTGCAGGCAATTTACTGGTTCAACAGTGCCGATGGCTGGGATTATATGGCGTTTAACGAAAAGGTGAACCTTGAGATTCTTGAACGGTTTAACGATGAGGGAATCTCATTTGCCGTCCAGCCTTCACAAACGGTGAGTTTGGCCGCCCGGGGTGAATCCCCCTCGCAGGCCAGGGGAGGGAACTAGACCATGAATTTCCTGAGGAAGCCGACACTGCAGCGGTATTTGCGGAACCGCCTGATTTCCGGCCTGTTCATCCTCGTGCCCTTCTGGGGCACCTATGTGGTTGTGATGGCGGTGTTCAACCTCATGGCCTCGGTGTTGCAGCCGGTGGTGTCACTCCTGCCCTGGGAACTCCCGCATTGGGTTGAGGTGGTGATTTCCATCCTGGCCTTTATCCTGCTTGTGCTGGTGGTCGGCATCGTGGCCGGACGCGTGGTGGGGCGGCGGCTGCTCCAATACGGGGAATCCCTGATCATGCGCATCCCCATCATCAAGACCATCTATTCAGCCGCCAAGCAGGTGGTGGATGCGGTGAGCCTTCCGAACCAGAAGACCTTCAAGTCGGTGGTGGTGATTGAATACCCCATGCCGGGCATCAAGACCATCGGGTTCCTCACCGGGATCACCACGGATGGGCAGGGCATGAAGTGGGGGCGCATTTTCATTCCGATGTCGCCCCTGCCGACCTCGGGATTCCTGCATCTGGTTCCCCTCCGGGATGTCCGGGTTACGGACATGGCCGTGGAGGATGCGTTCAAGATGCTGATTTCAGGCGGCTTTATCGCACCCGAGACGCTCCAGACCCATCCTCTTCCCGAATCCTGACCCCTGCCTCTCCACTCCAAAGTCATTAAGTCGGGAGGAAGACTTCACCACTGATTTAAGAAATGAGGGAAATCCAGAGAGGAAAACATAAATGGTGCGGTATTTTCGTTCGGGGGTACCCGAGCCAAAAATTCCGCACCGGTTCTTTGTTAATGGGGGAAAATGAGCGCAACTCAGCAATTGTTCCCAATTTTACGGAAGAAAACCGTTTTGCGATTTTTCTTGGCTGGGAGTCACATGCAGTCTATGCCCCGAAAATTCACAGATCAACCCAGCCATGACAAATCGCAAAACATTATCTTCTTCCCGAATTCTGGATTTCCCTCATTTCCCAAATCAGTGGTGAAATCCTTCTTTCCCGTGCTGCTTTCGGGTAATCGGAAGCATCCGAAGGGGAGTTAGAACTGGACCTTGGGGGCTTGCCGTTCGGCGGGGGATTCCAATTCGAACAGGGTGGCCGCCGTGAATCCGAAGTTATTGGCGATCAGGACATTCGGGAATGTTTCACGCGCCGTGTTGTAGGCCATGACGGAATCGTTGTAGGCCTGCCGCGCGAACGAGATCTTGTTCTCCGTTGAGGTCAATTCCTCGGTCAGCTGCATCATGTTCTGGTTGGCCTTCAGGTCGGGATAGGCCTCGGCGACCGCCATCAGCCGGCCCAGGACTCCGGCCATCTGGCCTTCCGCCTGCATCAGGCCCTGCATGGCCACGGCATCCGCCGGGTTGGCTGCGGCTTTCTGGCTGGCCGTATACGCCTGGTTCCGGGCCGCGATCACGGCCTCGAGGGTTCCGCGTTCATGTTTGAGGTAGCCCTTGGCCGTTTCAACCAGGTTCGGGATCAGGTCGTAGCGGCGCTTGAGCTGCACGTCAATCTGCGAAAACGCATTCTTGAAAAGGTTGCGGAGGGCAATCAGCCGGTTGTAAATGCTGATCACCATCAGGACCAAAACCACCACCGCCGCCAATACCACCCACATCACTATGCTCATGATCACATCCTCCTCCGGCCTTGCAGTCCAAGGCCGTATGCCGTGGTTTATAGCGGGTTGGTGGGGGAGCGGCAACAGGTAAAAAAGAAATAGGTCACTGGCGGGCGCATGTTTCACCACCCGCTGCGCCCTCCTTCATCAAGGAATTCGGATTCACCACCCGCCGAGTACGGCTAGAGGCGCAGAGGCACAGAGAAGACAATGTTGCGAGAATTTCGTCCACGGAAATACCGTGGCCGAAATTCTCGCAACCCCTCTTGGAGTAATTCAAAGAGAAAGAGGAGGCGATTCCACAACCTGGACCTCTCCTCCCCCTCTTGATCTTCCTTCAAGAAACCGTGGCGTTTATTTTGGCCACGGTATTTCCGTGGGCGAAATAAACGCCACATTTGTATTTCTTGCCCTTCGCAGCCTTCTTCTCCGTGACTCTGTGACTCTAGCCTGGTACTCCAGGCGGGTGGTGAATCTTGAATTCTGCTTCTTCTCAGTTGGATCAATGAAACATCCGCTCATCAAGCCGGACGCGCCTGAAAAAAGGCAAAATAACTATACAATGTAACGCGCTGCGTTAAGATTTCTGTCGGGGGGAACGGTATTGGTGTTGCACGGGAGAATGGGCTTATGGGCAACAAGCTTCAGCCTGACGATGTCGCGGAATCCGCTCCGGGAACGAATGGCGTGGAGGCGGCGCTCGCGGCGTTGACTGAACTGTTGATCAAGGGGACACTCCCTCCCGACCTTCCCGCGGCCGTGCGCGACAACCTCCACTTCCGCGAACTGGTGTCGACCCTGACCGCATTGCAGAAATTTGTGCTGGCCATGTCCTGCGGCGATCTCAGCCCCACCCTCAAGGCCAAGGGCTTGACGGCGGGGAGCCTTAAGAACCTGCAGTCCAGCCTCCGGCACCTGACCTGGCAGACCCAGATGATTGCCCAGGGGAACCTCTCGCACCGCGTTGAATTCATGGAGGAATTTTCCCAGGCCTTCAACTCGATGGTGGCACGCCTTGAGGAGTCGCGGGAGCAACTCAGGCGGAATGAGGTCGAGATTTCAAGGGCGAACGAAATCCTGCTCCAGGAAGTCCAGGTGCGGCGGAAGCTACATGACCAGTCCGAGCGGGATGCCCGTACCAAGGCGGAGTTGATGAGGGAGATCGACCACCGGGTCAAAAACAACCTGATGGCCATCCAGGAGCTGCTGTTGACGGAGCGGCGACATGCCCCCGAGGAAGGCCGGTCCCATGTGGAGAAACTGATCGGCCGCCTGTCGGGGCGCATTGAGGGGTTGTTGCAGACCCACCAGATCCTGGCCGATTCCCGCTGGGCTCCAATGCGGGTTGTTGACTTGGCGGACAGGGTTATCCGGGGCGCCTTGAAGGGGTTGCCCCCCGGGCATGCCGTGGAGCTGATGATCACCCCTTCGCCCGTGGAGATTTCGCCACGTCAGGCCGGGCATCTGGCGCTTGCCTTTGCGGAACTGGCCGCCAATACCATCAAACACGGAGTCGCCTCCCGGAATAAGGCGAGGATCGGCGTCAAAACCGACTGGGGGGACGGCGAGATTGTCATCGAATACCGGGACGATGGCCCCGGTTATCCTCCTGAAGTCCTGAGGTTCGAGGGAATCAAGGCGGGACTGGTCCTGCTGCGGGAACTGGTCACCAATCCCCTTCAGGGCTCCCTGCAATTGTCGTCCGACAACGGCGCCGTGACGGTGATGTCAATCCGGGCGGAAGAGCGCCACCGGACATGACCGTGCTGCCGCGCGGGTGAATGATTCCTCAGAGGGAGCGGAGGATTTGGAGCGGCGCGAAGCACTGGAGCGGAATCGGTAACGATTCCGGCGGCCGCATGGCGGATCGCGTGGGGCGAACATGCCTGTGTCGAATGACAACTTGATTGCACGTTGAACAAGGATTACAGTTCCAGACCATGTTCGCCCGAATGACTATCCCCCTGTCCCGGCGATGGGTCGCAAGCCTGATGGTGGTGCTTGCCGCTATCGCATTGCCGGCTCCGGCGGAGGATTCCCGGATTATCCGGTTTTGGCAGGCCGACGTGGGCCTGCCGGATAATACAGTGGTGGGGATCGAGCAGACCCCTGACGGCTTTCTCTGGGTCGCCACGCCGTCGGGTCTGGTGCGTTTCGATGGCCTTCAGTTCCGGCCCTTTACACCCGCGACGGGCATCGGGTCGCCGTCAGGGTCGATCCAGGCCATTCACGTCGATCACCTCGGCCAGCTATGGGTCGCCAAGGATCGGGGGATCGGGGGGGCAATGG
>CAZMSS010000151.1:0-7287 GCA_964568965.1 uncultured Verrucomicrobiota bacterium
AGATTTCTGCCTGTCTCGTGGGCTCGGAGATGTGTATAAGAGACAGCAACCGGTGAGGTTTGGTTCAAGGGACAGTCCATTTACAAAATGTCACCACAGGAGCGGACGATGATGCGGGCGCGCCATGTCGGTTTCGTGTTCCAGTCCTATCATCTCCTGCCCGAACTTGATGTCGTGGAAAATGTCCTGCTGCCGACGTTGACGATCTGGAACCTGAGACGGGACCGGGCGAAGCACCTCGAGCGGGCGGAGAGGCTGCTGGATACGGTGGGCCTGTCGGATCGGCTGCGGCACACGCCCCTGGAGCTCTCGGGCGGCGAGCAGCAGCGGGTGGCGCTGGCGCGGGCCCTCATGAATGAGCCGGAACTGGTGTTGGCGGATGAGCCCACCGGGAACCTTGACAGTGTCACCGGAGAGCATATCCTGAAATGTCTTTTTGAACTGACCCGCGAACGGCGCCATACGCTGGTGCTGGTGACTCATAACAACGAGATTGCGGCCCGGTGCGACCGCATCATCCGGATGAAGGACGGGCGGATTGAGGAATAGGGAGGGTTGAGAGGCATGACGATGAAACGACAATTTGCATTACTGGGCGGAGTGGCGATGCTGATCGCGATGGGCGGGCTCGGACTGGTCTGGTGGTTTGTGCTTCCGGCGTGCGCGGCGTCCAAGCCGCTGGCTCCCAATGTCCAGGCGGCGGAGGTGGCCCGGTATTTTGAGAAAATGATGCCCAGGTTGCACCTGTCCCATCAGCCCCTTGATGAGGGGGTTGCGACCAACGCCCTCGATCTCTACCTCGGGATGCTGGATTATGACCGGACGTTTTTCCTGGCTTCCGACATCGAGGAATTCAAGAAAGAGGGACCACGGCAGGTGGAGCAGCTCCACAACGGGGATGTCTCCCTGGCCTTCAGGATCATGGAGCGGTTCAAGGGCCGGGTCCGCAATCGCGTCGAATATGCCGACAGCCTGATCAGCAAGGGTTTCGACTGCACGGTCAAGGAATCCTATGTCTGGAAGCGCAAGGACCAGTCCTGGCCGGCCAACGAGCAGGAGTGGAACGAGCTGTGGCGCAAGAAGGTTAAAAACGAATATGTGGCCCGTCTGGTGGCCAAGCAGATGGCGGATTCCGAGAAGACCAACGGGGTGGCCAAGGGTGAAGCGGCTACCGGCAAAACCGGGACGGCGGGAACCAATGGCGCCACCGTGGTGCGGGCTTCGGAGGCGGACGCCCTGCTCAGCCCGGATGCGTTTCTCCGGAAGCGGTACAAGCAGTTCCTCCTTGTCCTGGAGGACAGCGATTCGGAGTTTGTCCTGCAGCGCTATTTCACGGCCTATACCCAGGCCTATGACCCGCACTCGGAGTACATGACGCCCAGCACCAGCGAGGACTTTGAAATCGGGATGAAGCTGTCTTTGGGGGGGATCGGCGCCCTGCTGCAGAGCGAGGACGGCGCCGCGAAGATAGAAAAAATCATCGCCGGCGGACCGGCGGCGCGGGATGGGCGCCTCAAACCGGGCGACAAGATCATTGCCGTGACCCAGGAGAACGGGGAGACGGTGGATATCCTGCACTGGCCGCTCTACAAGGCGGTGGGGGTCATCCGGGGAAAGAAAGGGTCCAAGGTGATCCTGACGGTCATTCCCGCCTCGGATATTTCCGGTTCGCGGACGGTGAAGATCCAGCTTGTCCGGGATGAGGTCAAGCTGGAGGACCAGGAGGCCAAGGGCGATGTGACCACCGTTCCGGGTCCGGATGGAAAGACCAACACGATCGGTGTGATTGACCTTCCGGTGTTCTATGCCGACATGAAGAACCGGAGTACTGGGGGATCGGAATACAAGAGTTCGACCCGGGATGTGGCCAGGATCATGGCCGACATGAAGGAGAAGCAGGTGCAGGGGGTGATTCTGGACCTGCGCGACAATGGCGGCGGTTCGCTGGCCGAGGCCGTGGAGATGACCGGGTTGTTTTTTCCAACCGGGCCGGTGGTGCAGGTGCGGGAAAGCCGCGGGGTTCAGGTTCTGAACGATCCGGATCCTGAAACCCTCTACGGCGGCCCCCTGGTGGTGCTGGTGAACCGGCGCAGTGCCTCGGCCTCGGAAATTCTGGCGGCGGCGCTTCAGGATTACGGACGGGCGCTGATTGTCGGCGACGCGAAGACCCACGGCAAGGGAACCGTCCAATCCTGGCAGCCGTTGGATGAGCGTAATTCCGGGCTCGGGTCAATCAAGGTGACCACCCATTCCTTCTATCGCGTGGCGGGCGGTTCAACGCAGCTGAAGGGCGTGGTCCCCGATATCACCATCCCCTCGGTGCTGGATGTCCTCGAGGTGGGCGAGGAGTATCTTCCCCACGCCATGCCGTGGACGGTGATCAGCATGGCGCGGTACGATGCGTTTGCCGACCTGTCGCCACTGGTTCCCGGATTAAGGCAGAAGTCGGAGGCCCGTCGCGCCAAGGATCATCGCTTCACCGTGCAGAAGGATGTGATTGAACGCGTGCGGAAACACCAGCAGGTTTCCGAAATCTCGCTGAACCTCCAGGAACGGCTTGAGCTGGCCCGTGAGGAGAAGGGCCTCGACAAGGCCCAGGATGAGGTTCTGGGCGAGGACGAGTCGGGGAAGGATCCGTCCCGGAAGAATCCCGACAAGGATCTGGTGTTGAGGGAAGCAGAACGAATTCTGGCTGACCTGATCAGCCAGTGGAAAGTCAAGGAGAAGCAGGCCGAATGAAAATTCCATTTTGGAAAATGCATGGGGCGGGAAATGATTTTGTCCTGGTCGATGACCGCAAGCTGACGTTTCCGGCGGCGGACCACTCGTGGCTGGCGGCGATCGGCGCGCGCCGGACGGGTGTGGGCTGCGAGGGGATCATCCTGATCCAGCCCTCTGACAAGGCGCATTTCACCATGCGCTTCTTCAACCCCGATGGGAGTGAAGTGGACATGTGCGGCAACGGGGCGCGGTGCATCGCCCGGCTTGCCCATGAACTCGGTGTGGCGCCCGACCGCATGGCCTTTGAGACGGGGGCCGGGCTGATCGAGGCTGAAATGGTCGGCGACCGGGTCCGGTTGGGCATGACCCCCCCAAAGGACTGGCGGATGAACCAGCTGCTCGACCTCGACGGGGTGAAACGCCCGTATGGGTTTGTGAATAGCGGCGTGCCGCATGTCGTCATGCCTGTGGAGGATCTGGACGGAGAGGATGTCGCCAAAACCGGCGCGGCGATCCGCTACCACAAGGATTTTGCGCCCAAGGGTACCAATGCGAATTTCATCAAGGTGACCGGCCCGTCCTCGCTTCGCATCCGCACCTATGAGCGCGGGGTTGAGGCGGAGACGCTCGCCTGCGGCACCGGGATGGTGGCCGCCGCGCTGATCGCCGGTCGTATGGGCTGGGTCAAACCGTCGGTCAAGGTCACCTGCGCCAGCGGGGACGTGATAGAGGTGAACTATATCCTGACGGCCGTTGGCGCGGAGAAGGTGACCATGCTGGGCCCTGCCGCCCATGTGTTTTCGGGCATGCTGGAATACAAGTAAGAATCGCCACGTTCAACGTGTACGCGATATGCTGAATAGTGCATACTCAGTCACTGGAGGTTGCCATGAATGGAGCATTCGAATGGACCTTGGGACTTCGCTTTATCGTGGCCCTTGCCATCGGGTTCCTGATCGGCCTTGAACGGGAAACCGGGCGCAAGGAGGGGGCAAAGTTCTTCTTCGGCGGGGTCCGGACCTTTCCCATTGTCAGCGTGTTCGGCTTCGCCTGTGCCTGGCTGTTTGGCAACGGGGTGACGTTGCTGCTTCCGGTGGGGTTGATGGCGGTGACGGCCCTGGCTGTGGTGGCCTACCTTGAAAAGATCAAGTCGGGCCGGCTGGGCGCCACAAGCGAAGTGTCCGTGCTGCTGACCTATGTGGTCGGCGCGCTGGCGTTCATGTCCGACGTCCGCCTGCCCATCGCGATCGGGGTGATCAATACCCTCCTGTTGTCGGAAAAATCGGTGTTGGAAAGCTATGTCGAGCGGCTCGACCGCACCGAGTTCCTGGCGACCCTAAAGTTTCTTCTGGTGACGGTGGTGATCTATCCCGCCCTCCCGAATGTGAATTACACGGCCTACAATCTGAACCCTGCAAAGATCTGGCAGATCGTGGTTCTGGTGTCGGCCATTGGTTTCGTCGGGTACATCCTGTCGCGAAAAGTGGGGCCAAGGCTGGGATTGCCTTTGTCCGGGTTGCTGGGCGGAATAGCCTCCAGCACGGCCGTTAGCGTGGCGACGGGCCGGCTGGCGCGGGAAACCCCGGCCCAGGCGGGGGCTGCGCTGCAGGCGACCCTGCTGGCCAGCAGTGTCATGTATGTGCGGCTGATGGTCCTGATTGCCGTCTTTGGCTCGGGTTTCTCTCTGGGACTGGACTGGCGGCTCGGAGTCCTCTGCCTGATCGGGCTTGTGCTGGCGTTGACCGTCCGCCAGCGCCGGGATGCGGGGAGAGAAACCGGCAGTGTGCCGGTCATACAGAACCCGGTTGAAATCCGGGTGGCATTGCTGTTTGCGCTGTTGTTTGTCGCTTTGAAAATCGGCACGATGCTGGCGCGGGATTATTTCGGACTGGCCGGGGTATTGGGCTTGGGGGCGCTGTCGGGCTTGGCGGATGTTGACCCGTTTGTCCTGTCCCTGGTGCAGGGAGCGCTGAGCGGCTCGTTGCTGGTTAAGGCTGTCCTGATGGCCTTGATGGTCAACACGCTGGCGAAGGGAGTCTATTTTGCTTCCCTGAGCCGGGGGAACCGGGCCCAGTGCATGTGGCGCTACGGGCTCTGGACCGCCTGCCATGTGCCGTTGATGTGGATGTGAGTCAGTAGGCAGAGGGCGGTGGGCCGGGAGCAGTGGGCAGGAGGCAGGAGGATCAAGATGAAGAGAATGATGAGTGCGTTGCTGGTGATGGTGTTGTGCGGGGTGGTTGGGTGTGTCAGTACACCGGCGAAGCGCATCAAGCAGGATCCGGGCACATTTGCCTCGTTTCCGCCAGAGGTTCAGGCGAAGGTCCAAAAGGGCGAGGTTGAGGTTGGCTTTACGAGGGATATGGTCCGGCTGGCGTTGGGCCTTCCCCGGCGCGTGCACACCCGGACCACGGAGACCGGGCAGGTGGAGATCTGGCTGTACATGGGGGTGCGCTACATCAGCCGGTACGAACCGATGGATTCGGGATACTGGTACCGGGACCATGCCGGCCGAATGCGCCGCTCCTACGACACGATGTGGGTGGATCGCGGCTACAGCGAGGAATACCCCACCTTGCGCCTGGAGTTTTCCGACAACAAGCTCAAGGCGATCGAGCGGATGAAGCGGTAGGAGGGACGTGTTCAGTATTCGGATTCTGGAAACTGAATACTGAACGCCTCATATGATAAATCGCATAGCGGGGGGCGGAATAGTCCATCAGGGGGATCCTCGGGAGATATCATTGTGGTTTACTCATGGACGGTGTAAAGATTCTTTTCGGTTGAAAGAAGCCTTAACCTGGGATGATTGATGAATTTCGTGAAATCGGGCGCGACGGCGCTGCCGGGAACAGGGACGTAGCAAATGCCCTCCTTTTTCGACTGTCGCCAGAACATCATGTAGGCAAGCTCGACTGACGGGTCGGCCAACGCTTTCATGTAATAACCCGTATACAGGTCAACAGGAACAGGCTTCTCGCGATACCCCAACTCGGTCAGGGCGGCAAGCTTGCCATGTGTCTTCGCGTAGTTTGAGATGATGGACACTTTTGTGGCGGCTTCATGCGCCCGGTTTTTTTCAAAATCGACATAGTCATCAAATCCCACAACATCAACGTAGGCATCACCCGGATAACGCTCGAGATAATCCTTTTCCGATTTAAAACTGCAGTCGGGTGAAAAGGCATAGAGGATATTGTGTACCTTAAGATCATCCCTCAGATACGTAACCGTAAACTTCCAGCACTCCTGGAACTCCTTCGCTGTGCAATAGTTCCTTCCCCACCAGAACCAGTTGCCGTCAAGTTCGTGGAATGGTCTGAAAATGACCGGCGATAATGTGCCGTTATGGCCCTTGATGCTGCCGACCGCTTCAGCAACCTTCCTGAGTTTCCCCTTGTACCATTCGTGTTTCTCGCCGCCCGGCAAAATACTGCGAAAAGATCTCTTCAGGTCTTCTGCCTTCATTTCCTTGCTCATGAACGTTTTCTCGGTATAGGGATCTTTTAAGCACCAGAGGAATGTATTGATCATGCCGTTGTCGTACGCCGCCGAGGCAAGGCCGATGATCCTGTGTTCCTCCGCGTGGAACCAGCCCTTGCCGTCATTCTTTTCGTTGGTGATGTGGCCGAAGTTGTAGCCCCAGATAGCCGGATCGCGGCCGGTCATCTTCCTGATATCTGTTTCTCCTTTTGCGTTCGAGTACGTTACGTCAGGGTCCTGCTGCCCAACCAGAATATGCCGCTTTGATGACTCCTTCAGGTTGTAGAACAACGCCACAGTCTCGGCGGTTGCATTGGAATCGACGAGCAGTTTGCGGGTCGCATCCAGTTTTGCAGGTTCGCAAGCCGCGGAAACCCCAGACGCAGACAGCGCTGAGGCAATCAAACATGATATAAAGAATTTGTTTGTCATTTCTCTCTCCGGTGCGGCCGCTGCTTGCAGCGCGCCTTTGGTGCGGAATCTGCCCGTGATTTTGTCGCAGGGCCCTTTGCGTTCATCGCTGCGCAGTTGTGAGAATGTCTTCTCAGTTATTGGGGTTGTGAGTCGTGATTCTGATGACCACGGTCCGGTTCTTCTTCTGGTTTTCCGGGGTGGTATTCGGGTAAGGGGGATTGTCTTCGCCGGCGGACGACGTGGTGACGGCGGTGGCGGGCAAGCCGCAGGATTTGACCAGGTAGCTCGCGGCGGCTTTCGCCCGTGCCAGTCCCAGGGACCTGTTATTGCTGGCAGATGATTTCCCGCCGCTGACCTTGGCGGAGTCGGTGTGGCCCTCCACCTCGATGTGGAACCGGTTCCCCTTGGCCTTGATGGCCGTGGCGATGGTTTTCAAATCCTGTCTGGCCTCGCTGGAAAGCTCCACGCCGCGGGTGAAGACCCCGTACTGGAACGTGACCACCATTTCCCTGCCGCTTTCAGTGGCACGCCACCGGTTGCCTTCAAGGGCCGGCCAGTTCGCCGGTTGCAGGACTTGAGGTTGAACGGAACGGACAGGTGTTGCAACCGGCGTCACGGCCATGCTGCCAGCAGGAACGGGTCTGGGGGGCACGATATCGTGCGGGGCGGGGG
>CAZMSS010000152.1:0-7278 GCA_964568965.1 uncultured Verrucomicrobiota bacterium
CCCAGCGCCTCCGCCCCCTTCCCGACTCCCGCCCAGACCACTCGGGGGCAATGGCTCGATCCGAACGCCCCCAACCCGGCCACCTCGACGGCGAAGGCCGGCGTGATACCGGCCTCGGCATCCAGAACTGCGGAGATCCCCTCCACCTGTCCCGCAAAGACATCGCCCAGGAAAACCATCGTCAGGTGCACCGTCTCTAGCGCCACCCATTTCACCCCCGCCACTGCCCGCATCAGCCGGGCCTGTTCCGCCGCCAGACTTCCCCGGACCTCCTCATTCAACTCCACAGACACAAAGAGCCTCACAAGCTCCCCATTCCTATGACTCACCATTTTCACTGTAGTGTCTCTTGGCAAACTCCCTGAACAGGTGCATTATAATGTTGTTCACGAGGAGTGGCTAGGAAATCATGAACCCGGACACACCAGGCAGCAAACCTTGCTTCATGATGGACCACATGGTCATCAAGCTTGGCAAATACCTGCGCATTATCGGCTACGATGTCGAGTGGGACATGGGCATACGCACGCACGACCTGATCCAGAGGGCCAATGCGACAGGGCGCATCTTCATCACCCGCAACTCCCATCTTGCGGAACAGTTCCCGCCAGCCCTCGCGTCGCTGGTCCTGTCCGAGACCGACCCCGCCCTGCAGTTCCGGACGCTGGTGGAGAAGTTCGCCCTGGACACACAAACGGCTCTCTTCAGCCGCTGCATCCGCTGTAATGTGGAACTCACCATCGTGGCAAACAAGCAGGAGGCCCAGCCGCTGGTCCATCCCAACGTCTACCTGCGCCAGGACCGATTCTTCCGCTGCCCCCACTGCAACACCATCTTCTGGCACGGCAGCCACGTCACTAACACTTGCCGCAAACTTTCGCTCCCCGCCGCCTCCCTTGCTGGGCGTTAGCGGTAATGCACGGCCAGCCAGACCGTATCCTGGTCGGGAGCCGTCCACTCGACACGATGCCGGAGATGGGCACGGATCTCCAGCCAGTCCCCCTCCTCCAGCACCACAGGCTCCGGTTGTCCCTCCAGGGTCAGGCAGGCGCGCCCCTTCACCAGAAGCACAAACTCATGCTCATCCTGGTCATACCAGAACCCCGGCGGCGAGGAATGCCCCCGTGATACAATCCGCTCAATCCGGACATCACCAGCCCTGCAAAGCACCCCACTGATCTCCCCAGGCAGGATCCCGGGAATCCCTGAAAACAAATTCTTTTTGATCATAGTGCGCCCACCCTCCGTGCCCTTCTCCCGATTTATCAATCAGTATTCATCATTTCCCCCGACCGGTCGATGGTGTATTGTGCGGCATGACTCTGGATCAGGCACTGGCGATCGCGGTGAAGGCTCATACGGGACAGACCGATAAGGTGGGTAACCCCTACATCCTCCACCCTTTGCGCATCATGCTCAGGATGAATCATGAGGCCGAGCGGATTGCCGCCGTGCTGCATGACGTCGTGGAGGATAGTCCCGTCACACTGGCTGACCTCAGGGCGGCGGGATTCCAGGCCGGGATAATTGAGGCGGTTGACCACCTGACCAGGCGGGAGGGAGAAGATTATGAGGGATACGTCGCCCGGGCATCACGTCATCCCCTCGCCCGCGCCATCAAGGTGGCCGACCTGGAAGACAACATGACCCTGCGTCGTCAGCACGGACTCGCCGAACAAGACCACGCCCGGATGGCCAGATACCAGAAGGCCTACCGGTTCCTGACGGGACGGGAGTATTGAAACGCACCGAACGGTTCCGGGAGTCTCTCGCCTGAACGCTCGACATTCCGCTCCATGGCGAGTGTGAAGCTGCTCGAACTTGCAGACTCCGCCCGTTTCCTGTTAGAGCACTTATAGATCGTCTACTGTAGTCGACAATGACAGTCCCTTGCCACTTTACCGCACCATTTCCATCAACTGCTGGATTTCCTTTTCCCAGATGTCTTCATTCGGCGTCTCCAGCACCAAGGGCATGTTTTCGAACCGCTTGTCTCTCATGATGCACTTGAACACGTCAATACCCAGGAGTCCAACTCCCAGGGATTCATGCCGATCCACATGTGAGTTGAGCCCAACCTTGGAGTCGTTGAGATGCAAACCACGCAGGTAGTGAAGTCCCACTGTTTTCGTGAAATGCTCCATGGTTTTAAGGAATCCCTCACGTGCACGAATGTCATATCCCGCGGCGAAGGCATGCATGGTATCGAGGCAGACACCCACGCGGGTCTTGTCGCCGACTCCATCGATAATGGACCGGATCTCCTCGAAAACCGACCCCAGGTTGCCACCACTGCCTGCGGTGTTCTCGATCACAACCGTCACACCTTCCGTTACAGCCAAGGCAGCGTCGATAGACTTCGCCACACGTTCGCACGCCTCCTTTGGCGAAATGAGGCGCAGGTGGCTGCCGGGATGGAGATTCAACTTGTCCAGACCGAGCGCCATGCATCGCCGCAATTCGTCCAGCAGGGCGCTCATGGACTTTTCATGCGCCACCGGATCAGGATTGGCCAGATTGATAAGATAACCCGCGTGGGGCATGACCTGGGCAGCCGAATAGCCATGGGCCTTCATCTGGACCTTGAATTCCACTATATTCGACGCCGCGTAGGGTGCAGCCGTCCACTGGCGCTGGTTCTTCACGAACATGCCAAAACCGGAAGCCCGTAACGCCTTGGCATTGATGGGGGCGTTCGCCACGCCACCTCCAATCGACACATGCGGCCCAACAAAGTACATGAATCCTCCTCACCACACTATTGCGCATCAACTGAACTCACGGGCATCCCCTGGAACACCCGGAGAGGGCTTCTGCACTGAAGTCCTTCCTATCTTCCGTCACCCGCTTCCAGGACTGAGAAATTCACCTTCCCCTTCTTGAACTCCTCGATACTTTCCCGAACTTGAGTCAGCCTGGGACCCGCGTAATCCTCGACCTTTGACTCCATCGGGGCTGTCGGCGTCAGCACCTGCAACCATGTTGCCACCTTCTCCGATTCGCCGGGTTTCGCTAGGTCAGCTTTCCTGACCGGAACCAGGGCGACCCGCGCTTTCCAGACGCCGGGGAACACTTTGCCGATCACATAGTACTCCTTCCCTGCCTCAAGAGTGGCCTTCACATAGGACCAATTTTCCGAGCGCGCAAGGAAGACATGTTCCCCGGGCTGGGCGGCATACTGCACATACGACTTGGCCGAGAGAATGCCCACGAACTTGTCCGAATCCCATATCCCGAACTGGATGGCCCCACCAAACATCGTCGGCCTGACAAACGTAACAATCGCCTTGTCCTGGGGCGGGGCGGTAATCACGCTTGTCTTCACCATCATCGTGCTGGCGCACCCCGTAAAGACCAACAGCACCGTCGCCGCAAGCAAACATCTCAACCCGCCAGTCATCATATTCATTATACCTCCATCAGTTAGGTTGGTTGATCAGCACAGGTTCACAGTAAGCCGAAAAGACGGCACAGGACAAGCAGATACAGATGCTTATCCCCCACCCCATACGCGCCCAGGTCATACTTTGGACTAGCTTTTGCCTGTCGCGCGCAATTAAACTTCTAAACACGAAGACTATGCGCCGTTGTCCACAGACTAAACGTTACAAGAGCCCGGCGACGGTTCGCCCTGCACGTGCCAGGACGATGACGGAAACTGCCGGTGTGGCTGCAACAACCGCCGACGTCCCGGACCAAGCCCAGGCGGCGGAGAATCTTTCGCAAGAGCGCAACCTCTACAAGGACCTGACCACGACCCTGCCCGCCGGAGTCTACAGGTTGCGTGTCAAGGCCGCCAAAGTGTGGGTTAACGATGAATGGGTCACCCGGCTGGGGACGAACTACAGCATCGAGATGGCGAATGATACGTTTTGCCAGATACTGGGAGTGACCCAAGCACAGCGGGAAGCCAATGCGGTGATTGTTGCCGAGCGCATTCATCCGGACGACAGACCGGACTTCATCGCCAAAAACGTCGCGGCCATGAACTCCCCTGAGACATTCCTGTGGGATGGGCGCATTCTAAAGGGCAAGGAGGTGCGCTGGGTTCATTTTGTTTCGGTTCCCAGGATTCTGGCGAATGGGGATATGATCTGGACCGGCATCCTGCAGGATACCACCGAAGCCAGGAAGGCGGCGGAAGCACTCCAGGAATCCGAGGCGCGCTATCGCACCCTTTTCGAGCAGGCAGGGGACGCCATCGTGGTGTTCGACCAGCGGACCACAGCCATTCTGGACTTCAATGATATGGCATGCCGTCGGATGGGTTACACACGTGAGGAATTTTCCAAACTTAGACTTATTGATCTTGAAGCTGCGGAATCCGCCTCTGAGGTCAGGCGCCACGTTCGGGACATCGTGGCGAAGGGAGAACGCGTTTTTGAGACCAGGCATAGAACCAAGAGCGGCGATGTGCTGGAGGTCGAGGTCCGTCCTAGGGCCATGGTAATCGCCGGGAAAACCGTCATCCAGGCAATCTGGCACGACATCACCGCCCGCAAACGGGCTGAAGGCCTTCTGCTGAAATCCCGGGATGAACTCGAGGCTAAGGTCAAGGAGCGCACGGTGAGACTCCAGGCGTTGGCCGCTGAGCTGACGCGGGCGGAACACAGGGAACGGCAGCGGATCGCCCATATCCTTCACGAGGACCTCCAGCAACGCCTGGTCGGCATCCAGTATAAGCTTCATTCCCTCAAGGAGGCAGAATCAAACGGTTCAATTACCCAGACACTGGACAGGACGATCAAGGAACTCGCTGAAACCGTTCAGCTCACGCGTGAACTTGCGACTCACATCTCCCCGCCGGTGCTTTCCGCATTGGGCTTGCGCGCCGCTCTGGATTGGCTGGCGAAGGACGTGCAGGCCAAGTGCGCCCTTGATGTCAGAATCAGCGGGAATCGGCCCATCAAGTTGGCCTCCGAGGGCTTGAGGGATTTTGCTTTTGACGCGACCAGGGAATTATTGCTGAACATCTGCAAACATGCCGATGTCCGGTCAGCGGAGATTCAATTGCGGCCAGCGGGCAGGCATCACATTGCCATCAAGGTGCGTGACAAAGGAAAAGGCGGCGCCGAGATTCACAAGAACCAATCGAGCTTCGGCCTGCTGAGCATCCGCGAACGTGCTTTTGCGCTGGGTGTGGGCTTTGAGGTTGACAGTCACCCTGGCAAGGGCACGTGCGTAACGTTAACCCTGCCGACCCTCTAAAGTAGTGATCACTTACTTCGCCTTGTAATCCTTCAGCCACGCCTGGATGGGTTGATCCTCAATGAACAGGTTCTCGATGACGCCAACCGAGCCGAGCACCCGGACGGTTATGGCGCAATCCTGGTTGGTCCGGCGGCTATGCTCCCGATAGGCGGTCTCGGCGGCCGGCGCCTTCTTTTCCGTCATGTAGTAGCGGTCGAGCCCCTGCCAGTTGATATGCAGGCTTCCGGCGAGGTTATCAGCCCAACTGACCCGTACCTGCAACGCGGATTCGCCGGCCGGCCTGGTCCGTTCAAGCCGCTTCACCAGGACAAACCCGTCGGTTCCCGTGCCCAGCACGGCGAAGGCTTTCTGGCCGTAGCGCCATGCCCCGGCATCCGGCACCTTGACGGCATCGGGCTCCAGGCTCAGGAAGACATAGCGACCCCGGAACGCGTCAGCCGGATCAACCGGCCTTGTCTTGAATTTGAATACCTGCCCCTCCCGCAGGGTCCGCTCTCGCTCGAGGATCATCCAGGCGGGAACGGCCAGTTGCAGCACAACAACGACAGCCAGACCGATCAGGATCAGGTTACGCTTGTTCATGGGCCACTCCCTTCCGGCGCAGCATCACGAGGTTTGCCGCCAGGAATGCCACCCCGAGACCTATGAAGATCAGGCCGCGCAGCAGGAAGTCCAGGTCGCTGTCAAAGAACCGCGCCAGGATGAGGGCGGCCACGGCCAGCAGCCCGACATTCATCTGGCCCTGCTTGTTGATCCGGATGCCGGTGACCAGCAGCCACAGGCCGGTAACCAGCAGGTACACATCAAAGAGGCCCGCGGCCGGCGCATACGTTTCGGAGAGACTGGAAAGGCAGTAGCCAGCCGTGGCGAAGATGGGCGCCAGGCCGATGATCAGGCCGAGCGGCGTCTTGCGGCGGACGGTTGTGACGAGCAGGGCGATGGCGGCCACCGGAATGACGCTGCCGAGCACGGCATCGGGGATCGCCCGCCACGTCGCCGCGGGAATGCGCCCCCAGGCCCAGTAGTGCCACCCGATCTCGCGCCACGGCCATTCGAAGGTGAACAGGAACGAGAGGATCAGGACCCCGGCGGCCCCGAAGTGACGCAGCGGGCGTGCCCAGAACCCCTCGGCCTCACTGAACCAGAATTCGCCGGCCAGGAACATCAGCGCGAAGAGACCCGAATAGAGGATGATCCACAGTCCGGGCAGCACCCGCTCGATCGTGACGCCGGCGGCAACCGTGACGCTGACACAGGAGGCCCACAGTAAAAGGGTCGGGCGCACCCGGTATCGCCCGCTGCGCAGCCACGCGAACAGCAGGGGCAAAAGCAGCGCTGCCAGCAGCCAGTACCCGCCTGCAAAGCCGTCCTCCCAGCGGATGTGGCACGCCCACTCGGTAATGCCCCACAGGTAGAGCAGCGCCGGCACAACGGCCCCGAGCAGGTAGACGACCGGTAGCCCGAGCAGCGACCAGGTCAGGATAAACCGCGGCAGGTCGCCGGAGATGTGGTAAGTCTGCGCCACGAGCGAGATGCTCGCGCCGATCATCAGAAAAAGCAACGCACCGCACCCCTCGCGCCAGGCCAGGCTTTGGGGACACTTGACGAGCGTCCAGGCCGCGAGCCCCTGCGCCAGCACGAGTGGCAGGAACGAGAGCACCACGCGCACCGGACGGGAGAGGTCTTCCCAGTTGTGCGCCAGCACGAGGATGATCCCGGCCCCGATGAGCAACGCGCCCAGGACGCCGAAGATTACAACCGCCAGTCGTGCGGGCCGCGCCGGCTCCATCGGCCCGTAATGGGCCCGCAACCGCTCCTCAGCCCCGGGTGTCAGCACGCCCTGCGACACCAATCCCGGCAACTCGCCATAAAGCCACTGGATCGCTTTTTTATTCATTGCATAACCCTACCACAATAACTCCCCGCGGCGTCAAAACGAAAAACCGGAGGCGGATGAATCCTCATCCGGGGTGGAGGGCCGAAAGGCTGGCAGGCCAAGCCGTAGCCCCGCAGGGCGAAGGCTGGTGCGCCTGGCAAGGATCGAACTTGCAACCTTCAGCTTCGGAG
>CAZMSS010000153.1:0-7178 GCA_964568965.1 uncultured Verrucomicrobiota bacterium
GATTTCTGCCTGTCTCGTGGGCTCGGAGATGTGTATAAGAGACAGGGTCCAGGTCGTGACGCCAAGCGCGCCCTTAATGATCTGAACCAGGCGCGCGGTATCGTTGGTCGTCGCGGTCAGACATAAAGCCTGCAAGCTTCCGCTGCGACTATTGGTTTTTACAATGGCCCAATCGGGCTGGGTGGCAACCCAGCCATGCTGCCCTTGAAGTTCGCCCGTAGCAATCTGGGGGGCTTCAAAGGATTCTATAAACGGTATCGTTGCCGTAATAGCGCCATTGGCATTGGTCGGCGAGGTTTGCAAGGCAATCTCAACACCATCGCTGAACCCGTCTCCATCGCAATCGGGATTGCGGGGGTCGAGGCCCAACCGGTATTCCTCGACATTGGAGAGACCATCCCCATCTGGATCCGTCAGATCCAACCGATCCATCGGATTGGACGGATCGGTCAGGTCATAAGGGTTGAGCCCATAACGCCGTTCCCAGTCATCTGGCAGGCCGTCGTCGTCGGAGTCCACGATGAAGCCGGCCGGGGTATTGCTGGAAACGGTAATGTCATCAAACAGGGCATCCTGATAGTGCGCGCTGCGGAAGCTAAGCCGGGCCAACTCCGTAACCTGCGTGGCAAAGGGCAGGCAGCGAACCACATTGGTTCCATCAATCCAAAGTCCCCATTGCTGCCCTCCATAGTCCTGGCGCAGAGTAAACCGGGATACGACACCCGCACCCAGCGGAGGCGCATTGGAGAGGCAAACCCATGAACCCGGGTGCGAGGTCGCATCATAGGCCATGAGGAGTCCTTCCCGGTTGACATAAAAAACAGAGGCCACACCATCAACCACCGGTTCAGTTCCGCTGGCCAATCGCCGGACGGGTGCCGCTCGAAAATCTATCCACAGCACTTCAACCCCATGCGTGGCCAAAAAATGCATGACGACCGCGTTGCGGTTAGTGTCAGCCTTGAGCGTCAAACCCTGCATACTGCCCGCGACCGGATTGGTTACCACCCGGGCCACATTACTGAGTCCTATGCTCCAGCCATTCTGCCCTGCGAGTTCGCCACACCTGACCCCCGGCAATTCGAATGCTTCTGAGAATGGAAGTCGTGTGTGGCTATTGGTCAGTGTGGGCGAGAACCCATTCACCACCTCGGATCCATCCCCCATGCCGTCGCCATCCGAATCCCCGTTCAATGGATCCGACCCCGCCAGCCATTCTTCGGCCAGCGATAACCCATCGCCATCCGCATCCAGTTCCCCATCCAAAGGCGATTCCGGGTCCAGCCCACATTGCCGTTCCACATACCCGGGGATGCCGTCACCGTCCTCATCAGGATCCTGCAGGATGAAATCGATCCCGTTGACCACGCCCGTCACCAGAACAGGGTTAAACGCATAAACGCCAGCCGCTTCCCAGGAATCACGTACCGAATCTCCATCGGAATCAAGCCACGCCTCAACCGCCCAGCTCTTCAGTTGGCTCTCTACCACCAGATGATACCGACCAGACAAGGGACAGTTCATACTGGACTCCAGTCCAATCCCCGACACCGGCCTGGCCACAACCCGGAGCACTCCCGTTTGACCGCCGGAATATCCAATCACGCCACTGAGGGAGGGCTTGAAACTGACACCGGTAAGTTGAAAGCTGAAGGCCTGCTTTACCTGTCCAATGTTGACCGGACTGTAATCGGCCATGCTGCCAAAATTATCCCACGGATAATCGGCCACAACACCTTCCTCGATCAACCGCTGGTAATAGGGAGTCAACACCTGCTTGAGTTGCCCCAGATTGACCGGTCCGCCATGTTCGCCGGTAATCATATTGGTCAGCCCGGCCCTAATCGCATCACAGGCCCCTCCGGGCAACTTGGACTCGAATTCTGCGCCCGCCTTCTCTGCCAGCCAACACAGTTGCCCCCGTAGCACAGGCGCATAGTCATTTGGCGGCAGGTTGGTTTCAACCACCTGGCGCGCCAGCCACCAGTCAGGGGCAGCATGAATTGTTGGAGGCAGCAAAAAAGCACATGACAAACAACTGATTAAAGCCAGTCGATTCATTGCAGGACCCCTTCCAATGCCGATACATCGGCGGCATCCACCTGCCCGTCCCTGTTAACATCCGCACGCCTCAATACATCCAAAGGGACATCCGGCATGGAGCGATTAACCGTGCTCACACGATTAAGGGGATCATAGGAAGTCATGACGGCATTCCCGTTGTCATCAATCTCGGCAGTTTTATTGCCATTCGGATCGTAAAGAAAGCGCGTCCGCTGCCCCAGGGCATTGAGCCGCTCTTTTTCCCGTCCGCATAGATCATAGGTCGTCGCGGAGCGATACCCGGCAGGATCCGTGGTGGCGGTGAGTTCGTTGTATACGCTCCACTCAAAGGTCGTCCGATTGCCCAGGGGATCAATGGTCGCCACCTTGCGCCCGATGGCATCATACTCGGTCCGCCAGAGCGCCCCTTTATAATCCACCTCAACCGTGGGCTGATTCCGGGAATCATATTGCGTGCTTTTCGTCCGCAACAACGTTCCACTGGCGCTGAAGACAGATTCTGTCACCACGTTTCCATTGGCATCACACACGTATTTCATGACCGTCCCCATGGCATTACGGGAAAGCACTTTCCGCCCGAGCAGATCGTATTGACAGGATTCACTGCGGCTTTCGCCATCTGCCGCCAGACTCGTCCGGTTCGTCACCTGCCCGGCGGAATCATAGGCCCGTTGGGTTCTGAGCCCGTTGGGCTCAAGTTCCTCAATCAAGCGACCCATGTCATCATAACGATTGCGTTTACTATTGCCCTCGGCATCCTGCAAAACAAGCAGCCGTCCTTCGGCGTCATATTGATGCAGGGTTGACGCCCCTCGCCGATTGGTTGCCCGCACAATGCGTCCGAGGCCATCATATTGCGCCTCGGTGGAATGCCCTGACGCATCCACCGTTTGAATCAGCCGATTCAGCGCATCATAGCGGAACTGTGTTTGATTCCCCCTGGCATCCACCACATTGGTCCGGTTGCCGTTGGCGTCATATCCCGTGCGGACTTGATTCCCAAGCGGATCCCATTCCGCCACTACACGGCCGGCATAATCCACCTCGTACCGGGTTCGCCGGGCATCGGCTCTCCCTGCCCCAACCGTCTTGAGTACCAACCGCCCCAGCAGGTCATACCCATACGTAATGACCAGGCCAGATGGCAGCACTTCACGCACCTTATTCCCACCAGTATCGTATACGGTATGCAAGGTGTTGGAGGCGGGATCCATGACATAGACGGTGCGATTAAGGGCATCATAGCCGTACTCGGTCCGTAAACCTCTGCGATCGGTTTCCGTAATGACATTTCCTACGGCATCATAGGTTTTCCGGGTCTGATAGCCACCCGCATCCAGGGTATTGGTGAGACGCCCGAGCCGGTCGTATTCAAATGTGGATATGGCGCCGTTCCAGGCTTTCATCCTGACCAGGTTATGGCAGGCATCATACTGCCGGGCTTCAGTTCCGCCTTGCGCATCCACGGTGTTGGTTAAACGCCCGAGCCTATCATATTCATAACGGGTTGTGGCGCCGGTCGCATCGGTCCGGGTTCGCTTGAGTCCGTAAGCGTCATAACTGAACCGCGTCGTGGCTCCCAGGGCGTTCACTCGCCCGATCACATTCCCGCGCAAGTCGTAACGCGTTTGAGTCAACCCGCCCGTCGCATCACGTTCTTCGATCGGGCGATCCATGGCATCATAGGCCTGGAAGGAAACCGCCCCGCACGCATCGGTTGTGATAAGCAGATTCCCGGCTGCATCGAACGTACGCCAGATACCGGCATTGGACGCATTGGGCAGGCCGGTTATGCTTGAAAGGACCGCACGTCCCAATAAATCATAACCCGTTGATGAGGTCACCGCGCCGGATAGCCCGACACCTGTCACCTTGTTGGTTACCCGGTTGGCGGAATCATAATCGTAACGGGTGATCAGACCGCGGGGATCAGTCTCGCTGATCTTGTTATCGCGAACATCATAGTTAAACACCGTGGCCGCACCCAGCGCGTCCGTGACTTTAACCAGCCGGCCATAGACATCATAGCGCGAGGAGGTCAGCCCCCCGCGTTTATCCCGCAGTTGCCAGAGTTTGCCGCGTCCATCGAGCCATTGGGCAATTGGATACCCCAATGCATCGACCGTATTCGTGACCCGCCCGGCCGCGTCATAGAAAAAGGCATTGGAAAAACCCAGCGCATTGGTCTCCCGGATGACATGACCTTCTTCGTCATAACCTGTAAAGGTCCTGAACCCCAGCGGATCGAGTTCGGAGGTCACCCGCCCCAGTGGATCATACTGATATGAACTGACCCGGGCATCCGGCAGTCCAACCCCACTCACTTTCCGGGTCAACCGTCCCGCGGCATCCCACGTGTAACCTGTAATCGCACCCTCGTCACTGGCTTCACGCACCTTATTGCCGCATCGGTCGTAAGCGATCCGATGAGTCGTTCCATCCGGCTCCCCGGTGGATATCAGACGTTGATGGCTGTCATAAGTAAATGTCGTGCGATGACCCAGGGAATCGATCGCGGCTGTCTTGAGCCCACGCAGGTCATACTCATACCGGTTCGTGGCCAGCCCGCCTTTGATTTCCATGATCAGGCGATCCGCACTATCATACGCCATCGATTCCCATTCGACTTGTTTTCCGGCGGCATCCGTCAGGCAGCTATTCGTAATATTTCCGGCCGCATCATAGTCAGACCGGCGCGTATTTCCGAGGGAGTCGGTCTCAGAGACAAGCTGTCCGGCCGCATTATATCCACTGACGGTTGAGTGGGCATCTTTCCGTCCGACACCCACGGTTTTGTTGGTGACGCGGTTCAGTGCATCATAGGCGTAGGCGACCTGTAATGGTTCGGGAATATCCGCCTCTGCACATCCCGGGTAACCTACCCACTGATAGCGCTCGGTGGCTTTGTTTCCATTGGCATCATACGTCGTCTCGACGCGATTCCCGCTCTGATCGATCGCCAGCACCGGACTGTTATTGCGATCATAAGTGGAGGATGAACCAAAGCCGCGCCGGTCAAAGCTGGCCAGTATGTTTCCCCGCTCATCACGTATCGTCTCACTGGTCTGGCCCAGGGCATCCGTCAACCGCCAGGGATTCCCATTCTCATCGTATTCAGTCAGCGTCTGTCCGCCCAATCGGTCGGTGCGGCAGACGGCCCTTCCGTCGGCATCAAACTCCGTCAGTTCAATCCGGCCAAGCGGGTCACACCGCGCGATTTCCAGCCCGCGCCCATCCACCCGGCGCCCTTCTGCCGTTTCCTCCAGAGAACTGGCCGCACTGATCACATTGGTAAGTTGTCCATTCCGGTCATACTCATACCGGGTTTCAATCCCCGCTTCATCCCGCTCCGAGACCTTCTGCCCGGCGATATTGAACACGGCATGCCGGCGCCCTCCATCAGGCGCCGTGATCCGGATGCAATTACCATAGGCATCAGCATCATAAACTGTTTCAAATCCGCGCCGGTTGCGGCTCCTGACCGCGTTCAGTCCGTTCGCATCATAAGTGGTTTCCTCCCCGGCGCCGGCGGCATCCGTCGTCCGGACCACATTGCCGTAACGGTCATAGGCCATTGTGGACGTATTCCCCGCGGCATCCGTTGTCCGGATGAGGCGCCCGGCCTGATCATATTCCATCGCCGTCACCCGTCCCAAAGCATCCCAGGTCCGGATCGGCTTGTTAAATACCGGCTCATACTCATAACGACGCGTATGATTCTCCGGATCTGTCCAGGCCACCAGATTGCCCCGCTCGTCATAGGCGAACTGATGGACACACCCTCCCCGGTCACTGGACACCAGATTGTGGGACAGGTCATAGAAGTAGAACAGATCCTGCGGGTCGCGCCCGGGATCAAAATGACGATACGCGACTTTCAAACTGAATCCATCGACCCAGACCGGCACGGGATTCGTCGCGCCAGCGGGAAGCGTAATCCGCGCGGTCAGATTGCTGACATCCGCCCAGGTCCACTTCCCTTTTGCTCGACTGATATCGAAGGCCACCCAGGTGCTGTTGCTTGAACTCCAATTAGTGGAGGCGACTCCCACCACCGACAAACAAACCGGATTCGTCGCCAGCCCTTTGACTGAGAGGACAACCTGCACAATATCGTTGCTCAGCCCCGGCACCGCAAAACCCCAGCCCGAAACATCAAGGGCGCTGTTGGTACTCAGCGCGGGGTTACAGGCCAGCAAGCCATCCGCCTCCCCGCACGCGCTTTCGATATTCTGCCAGACTGAAGTGGTAAGGGAGTTGACGCTTGCCGCCGCATGCCGGGCCACCAGATTCAGGCCGTCGCTTTCATGATAGGTCAACTCGCCCTCGCGAATGTAAACCTGGCTGATATCATTGGAGGCGTTATACACGACGCCCTGAATGCTTTGAGAGCCCGGCCGCCAGGAATAGGTTGTTCCTTTGAGATAAAGATAATTCACCTCATTAGTCCGCCCTTCCGCCATTTCGCCATCCTGGAAACTGCATATCCTGTCCGGCGTGCTATTGGTGGTATAATAAGCCATTCGAATGGCATGCCCTTCCGGGTCCGTCCTGGAAACAAGATTATGGCGCAGTTCGACTTCTGATTCAGCTTCGGCATAGGCATAACATGTGACGGCCCCAAGCACATTGGTTACGGCCACGAGGTCATCGCCGCGATAGGCATAGCCGACCGAACGCCCCAGATGATCTTCCAGCCGTACCACCCTGGCATCCGCAAGCCCGTTCCCGTAGCTGAAGGTGAGAGACTGACCCAGGGCATCGGCCATGCGGCTCAGGCGCCCGGCCCCATCGTCGTGAGACGTCAGGGCATTCCCGCACGCATCCGTTTTACGCACTAATTTGCCATCCAGCCCAAAGGTCAACTGCGTGAGGTTCTTGTTGTTAATCCGGTACTCGTTGTTGGTTTTCACCAACTCAAAAGTGGTGCCAGGCAGATACTTGTACTCTCCATTTGAATTTCTGGTGTAGGTCACACCGAGATGAAAAGTGTCGGCAATCACATCCATGGCGCTATTTTGAATATATGTTGCCAGTTCCAACCGGGCTTGCACGGCATTCACATCCGCCCAGGTCCATGCCGCCCGGTCCGCCGTGATGTTCACATAATCAAA
>CAZMSS010000154.1:0-7130 GCA_964568965.1 uncultured Verrucomicrobiota bacterium
GCCGTGACGGAGCCCCAGGCGCCACCGCCAGTCGTCGCGGCTGAATCGCCTACGGTCGCGGCGGAGCCGGTAGTGGATGCGGAGCCGCCGGTTATTGTGGCAGCACCCGCTCCCCCGGCGGGGCAGGCGCCGATACCTGAGCCTGTTCAGGCGCCCGTGGCGGAGCCGGAGTTGGTGGCCATACCTGAGCCGGAGCCAACGGCCGTACCGGAACCCCAGCCGCCGCCAGCAGCGGTTGCGGCAGAACCGCCCGCCATTACGCCGACGCCTGTGGCGGAAGTCGAGACGCCGGCACCTGTCACTCCAGCCGAAAGCCCGGCGGAGCCAGCCCCTACTCCCGAACCGGAGCCGGAGGTGAAGATGGAGCCCGAAACTGCGCCCGCCCAGACAGCGGAAGGCAGTCAATTGGTCTTTGATTTCCACTCGTCACCGTCACTCAGAAACATATGCTAAAACGGTTCTTCCGGGAATAGTGTTGGATTTTCCGTTGATTGTTAATCCGGCCACTAAATAGTAGCGGAAATCAAGATTCACCACCCGCCGAGTACGGCTAGAGGCGCAGAGGCACAGAGCATCCTTCGCCGAGGCTACGGAGGCCAAGAAAGAGAAATGCAAATGTGGCGTTTATTTTGCCCCCGGGAATACCGTGGCCAAAATAAACGCCACGGTTTCTTGGAGGAAGGCAAAGAGGGCCCATTCGACAGGCTCAGGGCAGGAGAGGAGAGGTTTTGTGTGTTGTCCCATCTCCTCTTGCCTGCCCTGAGCTCAGTCGAAGGGCTCGATGAATTCCTCCAAGAGGGGTTGCGGGAATTATGGCTGACGGTACTCCGGCAGGCGGAATTCCCGCAACATTTTCGCGCCGAAAGGGTATTCTCTGTGCCTCTGTGTCTCGAGCGAAGCGGGTGGTGAAGTCTTTGCCGTCGTGCTGCTATTTAATGGACGGAGTGATAGTCGGATACCCTTACGCGATCAACTTCATCGGGCAAAACGGGGGGCATCTGCGCCTATGACTCGATAAATCACGCTGAACCCCGGAAGAGCTGCTAAAACAATAGAATCAGGTTTTAGCATACGCCCCGCCTGTGACGGTGCGGCATCGCAGATGGACGATCTCAGACTTCAAAAGCGATGTGGTATCTCAGGTGGGATATCTCTGATTTCAGAGACGGCGCGGCATCTCGGATGGGATATTCCAGATCCTGGAATCTTAGAGGACTTGACTATCGACGAGTATCGAGGCATTTTCGCCGGATGAAAAAGTTCAGAGCGTTTCTTTTCTGGGCATTCTTTTCCCTGTTGGGTGCCGGTTCCCTGGCCATTCTGGCCTTCCACCGCGGGGAGTCCGTCAGCGCCCTGTGGTTTGTGACGGCCACGATCTGCTTCTTCATGATCAGCTACCGGTTCTACAGCAAATGGCTGGCGGCCAAGGTGTTGGCTCTCGACGACAGGCGGGCAACGCCGGCCTATACCCGGGAGGACGGCAAGGACTTCGTTCCCACGAACCGGTGGATCGTGTTCGGCCACCACTTCGCCGCCATCGCCGGCCCCGGTCCGCTGGTGGGCCCCGTGCTTGCCTCGCAGTTCGGCTATCTTCCCGGAACGCTGTGGATCCTCATCGGGGGCACCCTGGCGGGCGGGGTGCACGACGCCGTGGCCCTCTTCTGCTCCATGCGGCGCGGCGGCAAGTCGTTGGGACAGATGGTGAAGGAGGAAGTTGGAACCTTCGCCGGAGCCACGGCCCTCTTCGGGATCGTCTGCATCATGATCATTCTCATCGCCGTGCTCGGGCTGGTGGTGGTCAAGGCGCTTGCTGAAAGCCCGTGGGGACTCTTCACGGTGGCGGCAACCATTCCCATCGCCCTCTTCATGGGGGTTTACCTCCGGATGCTGCGGCCCGGTCACGTGGCCGAAGTGTCGGTCATAGGCGTCATCCTGCTGCTGCTGGCCGTCTGGGGCGGACAGTATGTGCACCATTCCGCAGTGTGGTCCGTCTGGTTCACCCGATCCGCGCCCTGGCTGGCCTGGGCGATCATCGGGTACGGCCTGCTGGCCTCCATTCTGCCGGTGTGGCTCCTCCTGGCCCCCCGTGATTACCTGAGCTCGTTCATGAAGATCGGGACGGTCATTATCCTCATGCTGGCCATCATCTGGGCGGCGCCCCAGATCCATATGCCGAAACTGACAAATTTCATCTACGGCAACGGCCTGGTCATACCCGGCAAGCTCTTCCCCTTTGTCTTCATCACCGTCGCCTGCGGGGCGATCTCGGGTTTCCATGCCCTGATTTCCACCGGCACTACCCCGAAGCTGGTCACCCATGAATCCACGGTCCGGTCCATTGCCTACGGGGCGATGATCACCGAGATGGCCGTGGGCGTGATGGCCCTGATCGCGGCCTGCGCCATGGAACCCGGCCAGTACTTCGCCATCAACATGAAGGGCGAGCCTGCCGCGGTGGTGGCGAAAGTCAATGCCGCGGGGTTCCCGCTGGTTGAGGCCGACATGGGGCAGCTGGCCAAGGATGTCGGCGAGAAAACGCTGTTCGGGCGGACCGGCGGCGCCCCCACCTTTGCCGTCGGCATGGCGAAGATGTTCAGCGATGCGCTGGGCAGCAAGGCGATGATGGGGCTCTGGTATCATTTCGCCATCATGTTTGAGGCGCTGTTCATCCTGACCACCATCGATGCCGGCACGCGGGTGGGCCGGTTTCTGCTCCAGGATGTGCTGGGCCACCTCTGGAAGCCGCTGGGCGACACGACCTCCACGTCCGCCAACCTTCTTGCCAGCAGCCTTTTTGTCGGCGCCTGGGGCTGGTTCCTCTATCAGGGGGTTGTGGATCCGTATGGGGGCATCAACAGCCTCTGGCCCATCTTCGGAATCGCCAACCAGTTGCTTGCCGTGATTTCACTCGCGCTGGGAACAACCATCCTGATCAAGATGAACCGCGACCGGTATGTCTGGGTGACGCTCATTCCCCTGCTCTTCCTCCTGGTTGTCACCATGACCGCAGGGTGGCAGAAGATCTTTTACCCCGAGGCCGGCGGGTTTGTGCCCGCCATCGCGGCCCTTCGCGGACAACTGGCGCAGGCATCCCCTGCGGATGTCCCCAGGCTGGCCGCCCAGATCTTCAACAACCAGGTCGACATTGCCGTGACGGCAACGTTTCTGGTACTTGTGTTGCTGATTGTCGGGGCCAGTCTCCACCTGTGGATCCGCCTGCTAACCGGGAAGGCGCCGAGGAAACTCTGCGAAGACCCGGCTGTGCCGCATCCGGATCTGGAAGTGCTGGAAGGTTGACCGTCAATAAGGAGAACAATAATGAATATCAAGGCATTCAAGGCATGGTGTGCACGTCCCGATCTGGCGGCTGAGGTCGCCTCCGTCCCCTATGATGTGGTGGATACCGCCGAGGCCAGGGCACTGGCGTCGGGGAAGCCCCACAGCTTTCTTCATGTTTCCCGTGCCGAGATCGATATGGCACCCGGGATAAACCCCTATTCAGAGGCGGTCTATGCCCATGGCCGAGACACCCTGCACCGGTTTCAAAAGGAGGGGATTCTCCAACAGGAAGCCACCCCGCAGCTGTTCCTGTATCGCCAGACCATGGGGCGTCACGTCCAGCGCGGCATTGTCGCCTGCTGCTCGACCGTCGAGTACGAAAACAAGATCATCAAGATCCATGAAAAGACACGGCAGGACAAGGAAGACGACCGGACGCGGCATATCAACACGCTGAACGCCCAGAGCGGCCCCGTCTTCCTGCTGTACCGTGATGATGCCGCCCTTGATGCCCTCGTCTCCGAAACCGAGAACAAACCGCCCCGGTTCGACTTTGTCGCCGCCGATGGCGTTGCACACGCCGGGTGGAAATTCCAGGATCCGGATGCCGTTGCCAAGGCGTTTCGCAAGGTCCCTGTGGCCTATATCGCCGACGGCCATCACCGGGCGGCTTCGGCGGTGCGGGTTGCCCGCGAGCGGCGCGCACTGAATCCCAACCAGACCGGCAATGAGTCCTACAACTGGTTTCTCGGGGTTCTGTTCCCGGCCAGCCAGATGCAAATCCTGGCCTACAACCGCCTGGTCAAGGATCTCAACGGGCTGACGCCCGGAGCCTTCCTTGAGGCCGTGCGGGAGCGGTTTACGGTCAAGCCGGCAACCACCCCTGTCCCGGCGGCGCCCGGAACGGTGTGCATGCTCCTGGGCGGGACATGGCATGAACTCACCTGGACTCTTCCCGCCGGCACGACGCCGGAGGGCCGATTGGATGTGGCGGTCCTGCAGGAACGTCTTCTCGCCCCGCTCCTGGGCATTGATGATCCGCGCACCAGCAAGCGGATTGAGTTCGTGGGTGGAATTCGCGGCACGGCGGAACTCGAGAAGCGCGTCGCCGCCGGCGAACACCAGGTGGCCTTCTCCATGCATCCGACAACCGTGGAGCAGTTGATGGCGATCGCAGATGTGGGCGGCATCATGCCCCCCAAGAGCACCTGGTTCGAGCCGAAACTCAGGGACGGGTTATACACCCATGTCCTGGACTGATGAGGAGCAAGATTATCAGCGAAACACAGCCAGATCCCCGCGCGCGAGTCACCGGAAAGAAACGCATTTTCTTTGCCGCGATCATGATCGTGCTCCTGTTGCTTGCCCTCGAGGGCCTGGTGCGTGTGGCCGCGCGGGCGGGCCTGGTAAACATCCGTACATTCGCCGTCAGCAATGAAGTCACCCGCATCACCTTCGTGGGAAACCTTGATCCCTTCTTCGGAGTGTGGCATCTGCCCCTTGCCCGGGTGCAGGTGCCCACGCCGGAGGGCGAAGTGATTTATGAAACCAATGCCCAGGGGATGCGAGACCGCTCAAGGGAGTTCTCATCGGGAGCCCGGGAACGGGTGGTGGTGCTGGGCGATTCATTTGTCGAGGGCTGCTATGTGGCGGCATCCAACCGGTTCACCGATCTTCTGGAACAGAAAAAGGGCATCCAGTTCCTGAATTTCGGAACGTCGGGCGGCTTTGGCTCCATCCAGGAGTGGCAGCTCTACGAGCATCTTGCCCGGCAATTCGACCATACACGCGTCTTGCTGTTCCTCCTGCCCGACAATGATTTCGCCGACAATGATCCAGTCCGCCATGCCGATCGCTATCAGCCCGCCCTGCAGAAGAATAACGGCACCTACACCGTCACGTATCCCTCCCCCTTTCGTCCCGAGTTGACGCGCGAGACCCGTATCAAGGGGGGGCGCGCGGTGCGCCACCGCTGTTACAACCATTGGCTCACCATGAACCTGCTGGTGACTTTTGATTACGAAAGGCTAAGGATTCTCAACACGTCATCCTACGACGGTTACACTGATGAAGACATGAACCAGCTCTTGTTTACCTACGCGCAAATCCTGAAGGACGCCGAGCCGAGGCCTCTCACGATTTATATTATCCCGCGGGACCGCGACTTCATCGCGTTTGCCGCCGGCAAGTTCCGGAACCGCCTGACGGCAGAGCTCTCGGAGTGGGCTTCCCGCCGGAAAGGGGTGAAGGTGGTTGATTTGCTGCCCGGTTTTCTCGCGTACATGAAGGCACACAACACGCCGGCGAAGGATTTTTTCCTGAGCTTTGATCCGCACTGGTCGCCTCTGGGCCATCAAGTTGCCGCCGATCTTGTCCTGGCCAGTCAGCCGGGATTATTCCCGGAAGCCCCCTGAGCAGAGACCGGGAAATTTGAACACCATGGCTTTCCAGCCTCCTCCTGATGAATTACGCTTCGACAATCCGCTTACGTCTGTGATAGATTACGGACTCAATGAATCCAAGAATACTCGTTATGGATGACGATCTTTCGATCTGCAAGATCTGCACCCTTCTTTTGAATCGGCTCGGCTATGACGTCGACTGCGTCCACTGCGGAGAAGATGCTCTCGAGTATTTCAAAAAGGCCGTCAAGGACAGCAGCCCCTATCTGGCGGTCATCCTTGACCTGACGGTTCAGACCGGCATGGGCGGGCTGGAAACCCTGAAAAAATTACGCGAGCTGGATCCGGATGTTTACGCGGTCATGGCGAGCGGGTCCTCCGTGGATAACATGATATCGTCTTATCAGGCACACGGCTTCAAGGCCATCCTCCCGAAACCCTTCCGGGTTCAGGATCTCACCGAATGCATGCGGCAGATCAAGTCTGCACACGCATGAGCCACTCCTGATCACTCCACTCATGAAAAAAATGCCTGCCGAAAAACTGCTCCGACTCAGCGCGAACTGGCCTGAGGTCGAGATCCTGACCGTGGATGAGGACATCCTGGCCGTCAACAAGCCAGCCGGGTTGCTGATCGCCCCGGACCGGTGGGACAAAACACGAGAGAACCTGATGGGCTTGCTCCATACGGGGATTCACCTTCATCGGCCCTGGGCCCGGCAGCACGGCTTTCAGTATCTGGCGAATGTCCATCGACTGGATGCCGGAACGAGCGGGATTGTGCTGCTCGCCCGCAACAAGACCGCCTTGGTCAATCTGGCCCGGCAGTTTCATGACCGTCGCCCCAAAAAGACCTATCTGGCACTGATAAGCGGCGCCCTGCCCCAGCCGGAGATGGAAGTTGATCTCCCCCTCGCGCCAAGCCTGGTGCGCCCGGGGCTCTCCGTGGTCGACCGTGGGCGCGGGAAAGCCGCCGTCACCCGCTTCACCCTCATTGAGTCTTTCAAGAAATATTCCCTGGTCAAGGCGGAGCCCCTGACGGGGAGACTGCATCAGATCCGGATTCACTTGAAGGAGATCGGCTGCCCGCTGGTGGCCGATGCGGACTACGGCACGGGCTTCCCGCTGCTGCTGTCGCAGCTCAAGCGCGATTACCGGATGAAGCCGGAAGGCGAACGCCCCCTGATGGCGCGCCCCGCCTTGCATGCCGAACGGCTTGAACTCACCCACCCGACGACGGGGTTGCCCCTTGTTATCGAAGCGACCTGGCCGAAGGACTTTACCGTTTCGGTCAAGTACCTCCGGAAATTCGCAGGCTAGGCGCGGAAATCAAGATTCACCACCCGCCGGGTACGGCTAGAGGCACCGAGACACAGAGAAATCCCTTGCGTGGTGAAAATGTTGCGGGAATTCCGCCTGCCGGAGTACCGTCAGCCATAATTCCCGCAA
>CAZMSS010000155.1:0-7121 GCA_964568965.1 uncultured Verrucomicrobiota bacterium
GGTATGAAGATACTGACGGCAGGGGGCAGGGGGCAATAGAAAAGTCAGGGGGGTGGTGACGCTTCCCGGGCAGGACTGTAGAAAGTGCTTTTCATTTCGGTATGAGCCGCCATAATTCAGCCTGCTTGACTTGATGAGGGTGTTGTGGAATCCAGCGAAGGAGAGGGTGGAATGGAAAGCATACCGGTTCTTCATGTTTCGGGAGTGTCCCTTGCGGAGGCTTATGAAAAGGCAGTGATTGCCCTTCATGAAAATGGAACACGCTTCCGGACCCAATACGACAAGCCCGGTGATCCGGCCAGCCTGGATTCAACCATGAATATCACCGTTCTGGATCCGCTGGCCGATCCCATGATCCACAAGGCTTTTCCCGGGGGCATTGAGGACCTGCGCGAATACGTGATGGAGCTTCAGGGCGCCAAGGATCATTGGGTCAAGAACATGAATGACCCGGCCGACACCCGGTGGGAATATACCTACCATGGACGGCTGGCGAATTACGGGGCCTGGAAGGAACTCCGCAATTACGAGTCCGTTGAGGCGGGATTCTTCAAGATCAACCAGATCGAGGCGGTCATCAACAAGCTGGTGAAGCAGCCTTTTACACGACAGGCCCAGATGATTACCTGGATGCCGAATATGGACCTTGATTGCTACGATCCGCCGTGCCTGCAGTCGCTCTGGTATCGCATCCTGGAGGACAAGGACGGGGTGTGGTGGCTGAACTGCAACATCCGGTTCCGCAGCAATGACGCCTGGGGCGCCAATTTCATGAACATGTTCGGGTTCGTTCTGTTCAACCGCGATGTCATCGCCGCCGAGGTGTCGCGCCGGGCCGGCAAGACGGTCAGGCTCGGACGGCTGAACTGGCAGGCCGATTCGTACCATATCTACGGCAAGGATATTGACGCGGCCCGGCAGCGCCTTTTCGACCGGCTCAAAACGACCACGTTCGAGGAACGCGTGTATTGCTTCAATGACGAGATGATCCGGGAGATCTACAACGAGGCGGAAGCCACCGTGCGCGAAAAAATCCGCGAGTTTGATGCAAGGTAAAGGAAGAAACGGGGGGCTCGTCTCGAAGGGATGGCGACTGTCCCGTGAGGCTTTTTCATGCGCGTTCTAGTCACAGCAGGCCCAACCCGTGAATTCATGGACCCCGTGCGGTTCATCAGCAACCGTTCCTCGGGGAAAATGGGGTACGCGGTTGCCGTTGCGGCCCGGGATCGTGGCCATGAGGTCGTCCTTGTCTCCGGGCCTGTGGCGCTGACGCCCCCTGCAGGGATCCGCTTGATAAAGGTGGTGTCCGCGGCGGAGATGTTGGATGCAGTATCGGTCCAGCTGGAGTCCTGCGATGCCCTTGTCATGGCCGCCGCGGTCGCCGACTGGCGCCCCGTGGAGATGAGCGTTCAGAAGGTGAAGAAACTTGCGGCCGGTTCCGAGCTCAGGCTTGAGCCCACCCCTGACATTCTACTGACCATTAATCCCCGCAAAGGGAAGCGGGTGTTTGTGGGGTTTGCGGCGGAGACGACCGGGATGGAAACTGAGGCTCGCCGCAAGCTGTCGGCCAAGGGGCTGGACATGATTGTTGCCAATGATGTCAGCCAGCCGGATGCCGGCTTCGACGTGGATACCAACCGGGTGGTTTTTATCACGGCTGATGCTTCCGCGTTTACCCTGCCGCTGATGTCAAAACGCGAGGTTGCGGACCGGATTGTGAAGTGGGTGGAAAATGCCTGTCCCCTGAGTTCAGTCCCTGCGCCCGGAGTATCGGTACAGGATACCGCCCCGGAGGGTGGTGCGCGGCTGGCGCAGCAGTGGAATTTCATTCGTGAAATTGACAAGCTGAAACTGGTGCTTCGGCGCACCCTGCTGCTGGATGGGAGTCGTTATGAGAATGACGCGGAACATTCCTGGCACTTGGCCGTCATGGCGGTGCTGTTGCGTGAGCATGCGAATGAGCCCAGCCTGGACATCGTGCGTGTAATCAAGATGGTGCTGGTGCACGACATTGTTGAAATTGATGCAGGCGACACCTATTGCTATGACGAGAAGGGGAATCTTGGTAAGGTTCAACGGGAAAAAGTTGCGGCGGATCGTCTGTTCGGACTCCTGCCGGGAGACCAGCAGCAGGAACTGATGTCGCTCTGGGAGGAATTTGAGGATCGCTCGACCCCAGAGGCGAAATTTGCGGCAGCCCTTGACCGGGTTCAGCCCCTGATGCACAACCATGGCACGGGGGGCGTTGTGTGGAAGGCGCACGGGGTGAGGTGCGGAAAAGTGATGGAGCGCAACCGTCATGTGGAGGAAGGGTCCCGCATACTGTGGGAATTCGCCGAAACCATGATCCGGGATGCAGTTAAGCGCGGATATCTGGATGAATGACATGGCTGAGAAAACAAAAAATTTGATATTCGTGGGCGGGAAAGACGCGACATTAAGCGCGATGGCTGCCGCCTTTGCGCGCGCCAAGGGCCGCACTGATGTGACGGTTCACTATGCCGGGATTTCTTCCGGCAAGGTCTCTCCGGTGGCGTGGCGTGTGTTATCGGAGTTTCAGTTGATTCCAGAGGCGTGCGATGGCCTGATTTTGGGAAATGCAGGTAATATTGTTCGGGACGTGGCTGTTTCGTTGTGTAGCGAGGCCGATGCGCCGTGCGGCATTCTGCCTGGAAATCCACTGCAGTTGCACTGGCGGATTAAAGAGCCAGCGGGCAGTCATGCAGAGTCGGGATCGCAATTGGAATCACTGCGTGAGGCTTGCGGCACGATCCGTCGGCTGGTGGACGATTTTTATGAGCAGGGCTACCTGGATGCATTTCTGCAGTCCAAAACCGCTTCAAACCTGCTGTTGGAGCATATGTCCGACGGTGTGATTGCCCATGACCTGCACCGGCGTGTTTTCTATTTCAACGCGGCTGCCGAGAAAATTACGGGCTATACGCGTGAAGCCCTGCTGAACCGGGATTGCCATGATGTCATCCCCACAGGCTTGTGCGGGGCTAAATGTTCGTTTTGCGACGGTAGTGAGCCGCCGAAGGAAACGGTCTTCAAGGAAGTTGAAATAGCGACCGCCAGCGGTGAACGCCGTCGGATTACCATGAATATCAACGTGATGGCCGACCAGGCCGGGAAACCCATGGGCATCCTTGCTTGTTTCCGTGATGAGACCCGGGAATTGCAGATGGCACGTCGACTGGGCGAAATTGAGAAGTTTGCGGGAATCGTGGGGCGCGATCCGAAAATGCTGGCCTTGTATGACCTGATTCCCGAGCTTGCGGAATCCCCGGCACCGGTTCTCATTCAAGGCGAAAGCGGGACCGGGAAGGAACTGGTTGCCGCGGCGCTGCATTACGAGGGACCGCGTGCAAACAAGATGTTTGTACCCGTTAATTGTGGCGCACTGCCGGAAGGTTTGCTGGAAAGCGAGTTGTTCGGTCACGTCAGGGGGGCATTCACGGGGGCGATCCGGGACAAGAAAGGTCGTTTCGAGCTGGCGGATGGAGGCACCATATTTCTCGATGAAATCGGTGATATTTCTCCGACCATGCAGGTGAAACTGCTACGTGTTCTACAGGAAGGCAGTTTTGAACGGGTAGGGGGTGAGCAAACTATCAAGGTGAATGTGCGGGTGGTTAGCGCCACTCATCGCAACCTTCACAAGGAAATGGCTGCCGGGAAGTTCAGGGAAGACCTTTTTTACCGGTTGAGCGTGGTGCCCCTGGTGGTTCCGCCCCTGCGGGAGCGCCGGTTGGATATCCCGCTGCTGGCTGATCATTTCCTCAAACTGCTGGCCGTGGGAAAGAGCGTCCGCTTTTCTCCTGAGGCCATCGATTTCATGGTGGGTTATAACTGGCCTGGAAATGTTCGCGAACTTCAGAACTGGATCCAGTTTGCCCTTATCAAGTGCAAGAATGGCATAATTCAACCCGCCCATTTGCCTCCTCTTGCTTTAAATCCCGAGCTCTCTGCGGTAGCGGCCTCTGCTCCCGCCCAGGATTCCGCGCGGGGGCGGCAACGCCTGACACGGGAGACTGTTGAAGCCGCCATTTTGAAGGCTGGTGGCAACAAAGTTGAGGCGGCCAGAATCCTGGGTGTCTCACGAGCGACGCTCTATCGGTTCCTTGATGAGAATGAAATAGCCGCTCCCTGATACACAAATCGCGGCACTGAGACACCTTGAGATGTTGCTGGTAATGCTTTTGTAGTTGCGTAACATGTTCTCCTTGAGCCGCTTGCGTTTATCGGTGTATATTATTCCCTGTTCTCGGCACAACTCTTGCATTAGACCAAGATGTTATTTTTTTCCGGGAGGATGTAATGCAGGATAGAAATGGCAATGTTAGGCGCTTGATCGAGGTGGCAACAAGTTTAATTGAGATTGCCGACAAGGGGCACGCCGAATGTCTTGATGAAAATTGTGTTGGATTATTCGGCTTGGCGAAAGATTGCGGATACCGTATACGTGCGGAAGCAGAACGTGAATTTGCCGCTCATTTGGAAGTAATGGCGAAAACGAGAACTTGAAGATAAAGCTGGAGGACAAAGGAATGAAGTTTATCTGTAATGTGTGTGGCTATGTCTATGATCCGGCAGCAGGGGATCCCGACCATGGGATAGCTCCTGGAACAGCGTTTGAGGATATCCCAGCGGATTGGGTTTGTCCGGATTGTGGAGTTGGGAAGGGTGATTTTTCGCCCCAGTGATGACCGGGATAATTCAAAGGAGTAAGATATGACAAACAGGTTGGAAGTTTATAAGTGCGGGTTGTGCGGAAATATCGTGGAAGTGCTTCATGGGGCGGGTGGAACATTGTCCTGCTGCGGTGCTGAAATGAAGCGGTTTGATGAAAATACCGTGGATGCCTCAAAGGAGAAGCACACCCCGGTGATTGAGCGTCTTCCCAATGGAATCAAGGTGACTGTCGGCAGCGTCCTGCACCCGATGGAAGAGAAGCATTACATCGAGTGGATCGAGCTCATTGCCGGTGACAAGGTGTTGCGACAATACCTCAAGCCCGGCCAGCCTCCCGTGGTTGTGTTTGAAGGCGTGACGGCGACTGAGGTGACGGCCCGCGAGTTCTGTAACCTGCATGGTTTGTGGAAGGCCTGATCATGATCACAAAGAAAATCGAAAAAGCGATTAACGACCAGTTGAACCGGGAACTCTATTCTTCGTATTTGTACCTTGCGATGTCGGCTGATGCGACAGCAAAGGGGTGCAAGGGTGCGGGGAAGTGGTTTAAAGTTCAATTCCAGGAGGAGCAGGCGCATGCCCTGAAGTTCTACGACTATCTCCTGAGTCAGGGTGCGACAGTTGACCTTGCGGCCATCGAAAAGCCCAAAGTGGCTTGGACGTCACTGTTGGAGATGTTTGAGGCGACCCTCAAACATGAAAAGTTTATCACCAAGTCACTGAACGGGTTGATGGATCTGGCCGTTTCCGAGAAGGATTATGCCACCCAGACCCTGCTTCAGTGGTTTATCACCGAGCAGATAGAGGAGGAGGCGAATGATACCGATGTTGTCTCCATGCTCAAGATGGCGGGAGCATCGGCGGGAACGCAGCTCATGATTGACAAACAACTGGGCAAGCGGGGCGCTGCCTCCTGACATTGACAGACTGTTAATAGTCCGGTGCGGGCGGCCCCAGCGGCTGCCCGCGCTTTTTCAAGGGAGAGTAATGTGAGTTTCAGGACATGTTCATGCGGGCATGAATGGACTTCGCGGGAAGATTTCCTGGCGGATCCGCATGTAACCATTGTGGGCTATCAGGTGAATTTCGAGCACCTGCGGGAAGGTTTCTTTCTGTTTAACCACCTGGCTGAAGGCTGCTTGACGACGCTGTCGATACCCGCTGCGATGTTTCTCGACCTTTACAGCGGAAGACTATTTCAAGACCGGCTTACCGGCTCATTTGAATGCTCCGGACAATGTTTGCATCAGAGCAACCTAGCCCCCTGTCCGGCTCAATGTGAGTGCGCTTTTGTCAGGGAAGTGGTGAATATTGTAGCCCAGTGGAATAAGCGATCGGCGGCGTGAGGGTTTATTCATGAAGAACATGATTCTCGTCATGTTGGTCTGTGGTCTCGGAATTTCCGCTTTTGCGGCGGATCCCTTCACTATCGTCTTCCGGCAGTTCAGCGAGGGGTCTAATGAGCTGGTGTCGGTGGCAGTCACCGTTCCCCCTGACCATCATATTTATGCCGATCAGGTTGAGGCGAGGCTCGACCCCGGGCGGCTTCTGTCCCAGGTCCGCGGGGATCGCCCCGTGACCATTCGCGATGCCTTGACGGGGAGTAATCGACCCGCGTTCAGCCGCGATTTCACGCTTATTTTTAATACCGGGGTACGGGGTGGCGAGCCTGCGGTGTTTAAATTCTCCTATCAGGGTTGTAATGAGCAGGAGTGCTTTTTTCCTAATACCCTCTCTTACACGCTGCAGACCGCGGAACGGAGCTCGGCCGCTTCTGCGACTCTGGCGGCTGACGGAGCAACGACTGGGCAGCCTGCCGGATGGAGAGACCTGACCCGATCCCATGCCATTATTTCCAGCGCATCGGGATACTTGAGGGCACCTGACTTCCTCGCCTTTCTGGACCGCGCCGAGGGCAGGTCTGATGCGGGGGCGTCCGGAAAGGGGACATTGGCCGCTTCGATAAAAGCCGGATTTCTGCTGTTTGGTTCCAATCCTGTTGAATTTCTTCGGGTTCATGGTGTGTGGTGGACTGTTCTGGTCATTTTGATCGGAGGACTCCTGCTGAACCTCACTCCCTGTGTTCTGCCGATGATCCCGATTAACCTGGCCATTCTGGGGGTCGGGTCCCAGAACAGCACCAGGGCTGGTGGACTGTGGCTGGGGTCTTTATATGGATTCGGGATTGCCCTGGTCTATGGAGTGCTTGGGCTTGTTGTGGTTCTTACTGGATCACAGTTTGGAACCCTCAATTCGATGCCGTGGTTCAATGTTGCGATAGGTTTGATATTTGTCGCGCTGGCTCTGGCCATGTTTGATGTTTTTGCCATAGATTTCACCCGGTTCCAGACGGTTGGCGGCGGGACAGGTGCGGCGGGACGGCTGTCTCTTATACACATCTGACGCTGCCGACGAATAGAGAGGTG
>CAZMSS010000156.1:0-7116 GCA_964568965.1 uncultured Verrucomicrobiota bacterium
CCCATTCCCCCTCCGATCGGGATTTCCTTGCGGATATGGATCCGAACACCGCCAGAGTACCCCGTAGCCTCCCGGAGCAGGTTGGCGGCACGAAAAGCGAGATTATTGGAGGGGACAGGCAACAGCGGCAGGGCTTCTCCCGGCAGCCCAACGACCTCGCACGACACCTCAATCTCGCGCTCCAGAAGAGTAAAAGTCAACGTGTCATGGATGGAAACCGGAACAACCAGGCTCCGAAGCGCATGATATCCATCCGCCCTCTTCCCGAAAACCTCCAGTGTGAGGTTGATCTTGGCTGGCGCAAGGAGTTTCAGGTTTTCGTTTTTCATGGCGCGCGGAGTTATCAAACGCAAAGTTGACTGTCAAGGCATGAGGAAATCATAAGACAGGCCGTCATCTTTCCAGTCCGGCCATCCGGAGAATGGCGCGACAAAGACCTTGCTTGAGACTTTTATTTCCATGTACCGGCACCGTAATGATATACCGCTCACCGGATTTGGAATAAATGTGATGACTGCCCTTGATCCGCCGCAACTCCCAGCCGTTCCGTTCCAGCAATCGACAGACTTCCTTGCCCGAACAGGCACTACTCACACAGCCACCTCGGCGATTTCAACGTCATGCTCGGGCTCACGGCCGTCTTCCATCATAACTTCCAAATAACCCGCGATGGCTTCCCGGATATTGCATTTCAGTTCAGGCAGCGTGTCGCCATGCGAGACACAACCAGGCAATACTGGAACTTCCGCCCAAAAACCGCCTTGGGGTTCCCTATGAATGACAATCTTGTAATTCATGTCTTTAGTGTACCGCTTGGCAGATATAGAGGCAATGCCGTTCATCACATGATTCTCCCGGATCAATTAACACACCATTTATTTAGCTAGCTTGTATATAACACACAATAAGCTAACCGGGCAAGCGCATTAACTTTCCGAAACCACCTTGCCGACTGCCTGGACCAGATAGCGCAACACCGGCTCGGGGGTGACCAGGGGCGGCATGACGTAAATGACCGGGCCAAGAGGACGCAGGAGAATGCCGTTTTCACGCAGGCGGTCACGGACACGACCGGCACGCAGGCTGCCCCTCCCTTCCTTGTCATCCTCCAGTTCCACCACGCCAATCATCCCCAGCGTCCGGACATTGCGCACGCCCGGAAGGGCCGCGAGCGGCTGCAGTTCAGACTCCAGGACCCGGGCCATGGCGGCAGACTGCTCGACGATCCCCTCCTCCTTATAGACACGCAACGTCTCAATGGCGGCGGCGGCGGCAATCGGGTTTCCGGCAAAGGTGTGCCCGTGATAGAAGGTGTGGTCATCAGGCTTATCGCTGAACGTCTCGTAGAGGGACGTCTTCGCCACGGCCGCGCTGATCGGCAGATACCCCGCCGAGAGGCTTTTTCCGAGACAGACGATGTCGGGCAGCACGCCGGCATGGTCGCAGGCAAACATCTTGCCCGTGCGCCCCATCCCCATCGCGATCTCGTCGGCGATCAGCAACACCCCCTCCTCATGGCAGAGTTGCGCGAGCCGCCGCAGGTATTCCGGATTTTGAATCCGCATGCCGCCTGACCCCTGGCACATCGGCTCGATGATGACGGCGGCCAGTTCATGGGCATGCTCCTTCACAATCATACGCATGGTATCAAAGCACTCCATCAGGCAGACCGAGCCGGGCTGGTGGAACGCACAGGTCCCGCAGCATGGCGAGGGGGCCTGGAACACGGGAAACAGGGCGCTTTTGAAAGGCTTGTGAAAATGCTCCAGGTACCCCACCGAGACCGCCCCGAGCGTGTCACCATGATAGGCGAAATCAAGCGCCACAAACTTTGTCTTGTCCACCTTCCCGATGTTGTACCAGTACTGGAGCGCGATCTTCAGCGCGGCTTCCACCGCACAGGAGCCGTCGCTGGCAAACATCACGCGACGGTCGTCGGGGAACAGCCCCGTAATCATCGAGGCTACCTCTATGGCGCGGGGATGCGATAGATTGCCGAGGATGCTGTGCTGCAGTTCCCGGGTCTGCCGGACAATAGCCTCGATGATGCGGGGATGGCCATGGCCCAGGTTGCAGGCCCACCACGAGGAGATGGCGTCCAGGTATTTCCGCCCCTGGTCATCATAGAGAAACGCCCCCTCACCATGGGTGATGACAGGCAATGGCCCGCCCTGCAGGGCTGAAAACCGGGTATAGGGATGCCAGATGCTATCGCCGGATGGATTCATCGAGCCTCCCGTTGATAAACCTGACCCCCTCGCCTTCCAGCAGTCGCAACTTGCGCCTGACGGCTGCGCCCGCAACTTCACCCCGAAAGCCCCCAATGGTCAGATCGGAGGCAATGACACGGTGACAGGGCACGCGGGGCGCAAAGGGATTCTTTTTCAACGCCTGCCCGACTGCCCGGGGTGAACCGCACCCGATCCCGGCGGCAATATCCTTATAGGTTGCCACCCGCCCCCGCGGAATGCGGGCCACGGCATCATATACGCGTTGCTGAAAGGCTGTCACCGTCATCCGGTAATGATTACCACAGCCCTCCCGCAACTGCAATGCGGAGGTCGCGGTCCACCTCCCCCCCCCTCAGCACCGCCTTGCGCCGCCGCATCGTGCACTTGACCCTGCGGGAATGATGAGGCAGTATAGCCTTGGTATTGGACTGTATTCATCAACCTAGGAGCGGTACATAATGAAAGCCACGACACTCTTCCGGAAACTGCTGACAATCGGCGCAATCATGGGCCTGACGCTTCCCGCCCTGGCTCAACCGGTCGGACTTCCCCTGCTCGACACGGCTGGCACCCGCGATCCGGGAAACCTTGAAGTCACCCCCGGCGCCGCCTTCGGTGAAGACATGAATTTCTACGGGGTGCGCGGAACCATTACCCTCATGGATGAACTCAGGGCATTTGTTGACATCGGCCGCCTTGACACCCCCAACAAGGGCGACAACATGGCCTTGCAGGTTGGCGGGTTGTATAGCCTCCCGATGTGCGATTATTGCGACACCGCCGTGCGGGCCGCCGTGTATTACTCCAACACCGACTACCTGGACATCCAGGGGGGCAATCTTATGCTCGTGTGCAGCGACGAGACCCTGCTGGATGACCTGTTTGCCTACGGCGGACTGGGCATCGACGTGTCTCAGACCAAACTCTACTCCTCCGACCATTCCGAGATCAACCCTGCGGTGGCTGTCGGACTGACCTACAAGATCACCGACAGTTTCTGGATCTTCGCGGAAGGCGACTTCGTGGACAGCCTGTTTGTCGCCACGGGGTTGAGCATCCGGTAAAAAAGATCGCGAAGCTCACTTGACACTTCGCCATCGGACGGGCATTATCCGTGCCTTCTTTCTGGGGGCGTTTAGCTCAGCTGGTTAGAGCGCTTGCCTCACATGCAAGAGGTCACAGGTTCGAGTCCTGTAACGCCCACCATCCCCAGCCGCTCAATACCTGGGCACCCATACCCTAGAGGTTTATATCACCGGCTGCCCGCAAGTGTCTTGTTCAACGCCTGGTCGAGATCGGCGAGGATGTCTTTGATATCTTCCAATCCAACCGACACGCGGATGTAGCCAGGCGGAACGCCCTTGCGCTCTTCGGGCCAGCGGAGGTAGACGAGCGAGAAGAGGTCGCCCAAAGAAATCCACCACTTGACCACCTTGAGGGACTCGCCGAACACTTTCTGGGCCTGTTCTCCCCCGGCGATGACGAAACTCACCATCCCGCTGTACCCGGAGTCTCCAAACAACTTTTTTGCAAGTTTGTGGTTGGGGTCCGAGGGCAGACCCGGATAGCGGGTCTCCAGAACGGCGGGGTGCTTGGAAAGGAATTCCGCCACCTTCTGGGCATTCTCGCTGTGCTGCCTCATCCGGATGGTGAGTGTGCTCACTCCCTTGAGAATGTTATAGGCGTTAAAGGGACTCAGCGTTCCACCAAAGATGCTCTTGGTGAAGGCCAGGTCCTCCATGAATTTCTTGTCGTTGGAGACGACCACACCCCCCATCGCGTCGCCGTGCCCCCCGATATACTTCGTGCAGGAGTGCACAACGATGTCAGCCCCGAATTCGAGCGGCCGGATCAGCGCCGGCGATAGCCAGGTACTGTCGACCACCACCTTGGCCCCCGCCTCGTGGGCGATCCTGATGATCTCCGGGACATCCAGGACATCCATGGAAGGGTTCGAAAACGGCTCGAAGTGGACGACTTGGGCCGGCCTCTCGGCAAGCTCCTTCTTCAATGCGTCCAGGTCGCGCATGTCTACCTGACCGGCCAGGACACCTATCCGCGGCGCCTGGTGATAGACAAAGGTATCCACCCAGTCGTAGACACATTTATGGGTCAGGAGGCGGTCCCCCTGCTTCAGCAACGTCATGAAGGTCTGGGTGATGGCGGAAATCCCGCACGCCGCCGACTCCGCGTAAGCGCCGCCTTCAAGGGACTTGATGCAGTCCTCGAGCGCCGTTGTCGTGGGATTCTTGTGCCTGGTGTAGAAATCCTTACCCACATTCGCCATGTAAATGGGCATGGAAGCGCAGGACGGATCGCGCCCGGCGTTAATGGCCCTGGTATTGAATGCTTTATCCGAAACGTCAATTGGCTGCTGCATGTTTAACGATCCTTTCCGTGAAAATTACTTCAAATATTGATTCCACCAGTCGCCCTTGCCGGCGCGCCAGGTTTTGTCATCTTTCTTGAGCCCGGCCTCGACTGCCGAGAGGCGGGCGAGGATCGCCGGATCCACATGGGCGCTGGTCTCGCGCCGCGCCAGGATCTCATTCACCCGTGGGTGTGCCGTCGCATAGACATCCCTGAAGGATTCCTGCGTCCGGCCGGTGTAGGCCGAGTAATGAACATCCCGCTTCATTTTCTCCAGGGTATGATCGCAGCTCAGGTATTCCCCCGCCCCGCTGCAGATCTGGTCAATCACCTCGGTGGCCAGACTGTCGGCATCGGTGGCGATGGGCTTCGTGACGTTGCGAATCTGGTTGATGAGTTCATTCACCACGACCAGGTGCTCGTAGCTGATCCGGATGGTCGAGTCCAGCAGGCCGGTGGTGATGACATTGCCGCCGGCGGCCGCGCCCATGTAGAGCCCCAGCGCCGTTTCCGCGTAGGCGCGGGGGCCGGGAGCGACCTCGGACGTGTTGCCCACGGAAATCCGCGTTGGCAATCCGTAGCCGTCTGCCAACTGCACGACCGCCGCATTGAAGAGAGCCGTCTCGAACCCGCCATGATGCGTATCGGTGGTGTGCATGTCCATGGGCGCGCTCACGCACCCGTAGATGCACGCCGAGCCGGGGCTGGCGAACTGAGAGAGCAGAACACCGGCCAGCACCTCCGCATTATGCTGCACCAGGGCACCCGCCAGGGTCACCGGCCCGGTGGCACCCCACATCACCTCCGGCGAAATCATGTTCATGCCGAAGCCCGACCGGGCGTTGTCGATGAGGGCCTTCGCCTCGGAAGCCTTGATCTTCAGCGGGCTGAGCGGATTGCACCAGGTAAAGTCCTGCCGTCGCTCCAGAAGGGCAACGGTTTGATCGACCCCTTCCAGGATGGCCCGGCCAAGAATCGTGAGCCGGGCTTCTTCCCGGGTCGTGTTCCGATCCCCGAACGGCATGGTCTTTCTTCCCGGGACGGCACGGCCGTTGATCCACTTCCGGAGGAAGGTCAGACAGGAATCGAGGTCGTCGTACGGACGGGGTACAGGCTGGCCGATCCCGCGTTCAGAGGCACAAAAGAGATTACAGCAGTCGTATTGGAAATTCGGCAGGGAGTCCAGGACCAGGAGCTTGTCGTTGACATCCGACTCCACGCAACTGCGTGCCTGTCCGGTGGCGTAGTCGTGAATGGTGAAGGCATTGCCGATCAGGCCGAAATTAACCACGCCTTTCTTGAGGGAGAGCGGCGCAACGAAACCCAGGTCGCGGTTGTAGTGACTAATCTTGTCCCGGTCAGGGATCAGCGACAATCCTTCCTTGACCACCTGACGCGGAATATGCACGCGCTCGCCATTGATCCGGCACCCGCGGGCGGCAAAAAGCTTCTCCGCTTCAGGACATCCCTGGAACGAGAAGCCTGTGCGCTCAAACACCGTCAGGGTCGCTTCGTTAATACGGTTTACATCCTCATCCGACAGTACCTTGCTTTGCATAGCCGCCCTTTCTTTGATGCTGACTTCTTAAATCGATATCCAAATCCCACAACCAACGCGTGATTCTATTGGTTTATGTTAGCCATTGTACCGCAGGTTTATATGCATTCAATTGGCATTATTGGAAGTTTTTATTGGTTATATATGGAAATACAGGAGTCGCCAAAAGCTGAGCAGAGGGCCGATGATTCTGGAGGCGGCGACTATCGTTGGTTCGGATTGATGACAACCCGGAGCATTTGAGTGGTTATTGGGCCCGATCCGTCTTCATGTTGCGCCAAACGGATCCCAAAGTTTAACAAATCCGAGATCTCGGAAGTCCGCGCTGTTACGCGTGGCGAATTCCAAGAAGACTCGAGCTTTCGCATGAAAAGGGGACTCCTTGTCAAATGCCGGAAACAGGATATTCGTATCACACGACGTCATTTCCGGGGTGCCTTAACCTTGTAAACCACACCTGCCTCAGCCACTTTGAGATGTTCTGTGTGCAACTTCTCCCGCCAATCCGGCGCACTGAAAGGATCCCTTCCACCCAGGTTGTGGGCGGCAGGCACGGTCCATCCGGCTTGGGCCCTGTCCGCCGGAGCGGAAACCGACACCATATACTCAAGGCCACGCCGGACAAGCTCCGTTAGGGAGATTTCCATCCGCGCGGCCAGTTGCCTGGCAGAATCATAAAGATTATCGGGAATCTGAACTTGTGTCCTGATCATGCTTAATAATTATCATCACATCACATTGATGTAAATCCTACAGCACGGCCCATGCCCACACCACCTACCGGCCCTGTACCGCGTGGTAGACATATTCGTAGAAATTACTCTCGAAATAATGCCGATTCACAATATGAGGCGGGGTTACGGGATTGCACAGGTAAGGACTCAGAAGCCATGACAACTCGCACCCCACAAAACCCGAGACCAGGATCCAGGCCAGCAGCAGGCGCCGGGCCATGGC
>CAZMSS010000157.1:0-7101 GCA_964568965.1 uncultured Verrucomicrobiota bacterium
CTGGAGCCGGGCGTGGACTACCGGTTGCGCCTGTTCGATCCCGTGACCGGGGCCGAAGTGGCGGGCGGCGCGGTGACGCCGGATGCAGCCGGCAACTGGACCCCCGTGGTGCCCGGCACGCCGGCCTGGTTTCCCCGGCCGATCTATCAAGATTGGGTTCTCGTGTTTACGGCCCGCCGGACGGGGCTTTCCAGTGGTAGAAGGCATGGGCTTAACCGAATGGCGCTATGAACGCTCGCGAACGTTTTCTCGCCTGCATGGACTACAAGCCTGTGGACCGTACGCCCTTCTGGAGCTGGGGCGGCTGGCCAGAGACCATGGAACGCTGGACGAAGGAGGGTTACGATCCGGCCAAGGGTATTCCGGAGGAGGCGCTCACAGACCCGCGCATCGCCATGGGCCACTGGTTCTTTCCCAACCCGGCCTTTGAACGCAAAGTCGTCTCCGAGGATGCCGAGCACGTGGTTTATGTCAACCACGAGGGGATCCTCATGAAGGAGATGAAAAAGAACCCGTACAGTTCGATGCCGCAGTTCCTGAAGTTTCCGGTGGAGACGCGTGAGGATTTCCGCCGGTTCTGGAAGGAACGCATGCAGCCGGATCTGACGCAGCGCATCGGGCCGAACTGGAAACAGAAGTTGCTGCAGATGCGCGCGCAGCCTGTGCCCTTCATCATCATCTCCGACCGGTGGGGCGGCTTTTTCGGTCCGCTGCGCAACCTGCTGGGCGTCGAGAACCTGTGCATGATGTTCCATGACGATCCAGCGTTCGTCGAGGAGATGATGGAGGCCAACGCCGACTTCATCATTGCCATCATGTCGCAGGTCCTGGACGTGATTGACGTTGATGCGTTCGGCTTCTGGGAGGACATGGCCTACAACCACGCGCCGCTGATCTCGCCGGACATGGCACGCCGGCACATGCTGCCGCGCTATTGCCGGGTCACGGAATTCCTGCGCGGCCGCGGCGTGCCCTATGTCGGCCTGGATAGTGACGGGCAGATTCACCCGCTGATCCCGGTATGGATGGACGCCGGGCTGAACTTCCTCTATCCGTTCGAGGTGCAAAGCGGCATGGACGTGCTGGACGTGCGCCGGCGCTACGGCCGCACCCTCCGAATCTGGGGCGGCGTGGACAAGCGCGCGCTGGCCCGCGGCCCGGCGGCGATTGACGCCGAGCTAGCGCGCCTGAAGCCCCTGATCACCGAAGGCGGCTTCATCCCGCACACCGATCACTCCTGTCCGCCGGACATCTCGTTCCCGAACTACTGCTATCACCTGAAGCGCCTCGCCGAGGCGTGTGGGCGGAAGGAGCGGACATGCCCGACATTTGAGGCGGCCAACGATTCGTTCGAGCAATTCTGGGCCGACGCCCAGAAGGAGAGAGGGTGATTGTGAATAAGGAGCGACCATGAAGAAGGTCGTTCTGCTTTCGGTATTGGGTTCGCCGCTTGGAAGTGCCCTGCCGGCGGCTGAGACAAATCGCGTCGAGATTGATGCAAAGCAGATCGGCGCGGTCACACGTGGCGTGGTTGTACCGAGCCGTGCGGGCATGAATGTCTCGCTGGGTTTCCTACAAGGGGAGATTGCGCCGGCCCTGGTCCGATACCAGGGATGACAGCATTCGGGCTCTCTGCGTTCTGCCCACGCCCGAGGATGCGAATCTGCCGGCAACGGCTTCGGAAGAAGCCTTCACGCTGAAAGAGCTCACACTTGTCGGTTTCGGTGTGAAGTGCATGTAACGCGTTCCCGCGAATATGGCAAGCTGCGGTCAGCGATTCGCACCACCCGGGCGCTATGCGCGCAGGGCTGGCCGCCGGCGCGGTGCCCGGAAGCAACGGACGCTCGGACCCTACTCCTGCACCCCCCCCTCAGGGGACGTCGACAGAGAAGGGAGACGGCGGGAACCCCTCGTCATTGCGGAGGTTGGTCTGCTGCGTCTCAAGCCAGCAGAATCGAACACCGGTGACGACCTGACCCGCAACACTCACCCAAACCTTGTCCCCCCGGATTTCAGCACTCGCCGGGACCCATTGATCGCCGGCAACATGCCCCTCAAATCCGACGACGGGCTGTCCATCCGCCGTCTTCAGGGCGTCAGCGGTTTCCGAGAAAGCCACCAGTACCCCCGCCCCCTCACGCCGGGCTGAGGCCAGGGAGGGTCCTGCAACGGATTTCCCGACCTTGACGCCATAGGTCCCGGCAAGCGCCAGGCGAGCCAGACGCTCGCCGGTCTGCCGCTTGTTATGGGGGTGGATGTTCCTCACATTATCGGGGTTGTCCAGGGTATGAATCATACCGGTATGGGGAACCGTCGCGGCCACCCGCGCCTGCGCGGCACGTAGTTCGCCGAGGGCGGAGGGCTCTTTCCCGTATCGATAGGGCGCAATCTCAACGAAATAAAACGGCATGTCCGGCCGCTGAAAAGCCTTCCGCCAGGCACTAATCATGTCTTTCATCATCTTCTCATAGGCCGCCTTGTCCCCCAGGTTTGACTCCCCCTGATACCAAATGGCACCCCGGATGGTCATGGGGGTCAGGGGCGCGATCATGGCGTTATAGAGCGTGCCGTCTCCCTTGCCCGGCACATCCTGCGGGGTCCAGGGCTCAATACGCGTGCCACCCCAGGCGGACTGGATAAGGCCCACCGGAATGCCCAGCTTGGCCTGCAATTCCCGGCCGAAATAAAATCCGGTGGCGGTGAAGGATCCGGCATGGGTCCCGACCTTGGTGACGTTCTCCGGGGAACAGGTCACCCACCCCTTGGCTCCCTCAAATTTGACCTGCGGCGTCGTGGCCGATTTCTTCTCCACGGAGAACAGGCGAAGCTGCGGAAAATCAGCGGTCGTGATGTCCTCCTTGCCGGAGGGGACGCCCAGCAAGCCCCACTCCATGTTGGACTGACCGGAGCAGAGCCAGACTTCACCAACCAGCACATCCTGAATCCCCGCCTCATTGTGGCCCCGGACAATCAGCGCCCCTGATTTAGCACAAGCCTTCATCGGAGCCAGCAACACCGACCAGTTCCCCTGCGCATCCGTGACGGCCTTCCGGGTCTGGCCTGCAAAAATCACCTGAATTGGCTCCCCGGGGTTGGCTTTACCCCAGACCCTCACCGGAAGTTCACGCTGAAGCACCATATGGTCCGTAAAAACCGGATCCAACGTCACAGGAACGGCCTTCTCCGGCAGGCGATAGGTTGAACACGCCGACAACCACAATGCGCACACCACCATCAAAACATTCCGCACCATACTGAACATAATCGCCGTCCCTTCTTTTAGATGACACCCTGTTTCACCCTGAAAAATGAGTTGATAATTAACCTCCCTCTGCTGCTTTGTCAATTGAATGACAACGCCCTTGACTTTATCCCCCCGATAGAAGATTCAAGGGATTTCAACGCGAAGGGATAGACATCTTGAAATCACAACCTGAATGCCTGGCCTGCATGTTCCGGCAGGCTTTGAATACCGCCCGGGTGGCCACAAAGGACACCAAAGCCCATACCGAGATTCTGCGCCGGCTGGCGCGGATACTTCCCACCCTGGACATGAACCGGGCACCCGCCGCCATTTCGAAGCCGGTTTACGACATCGTTTTCGATGTAACCGGTATCCGGGACCCCTATGCCCGGTCTAAAAAAGAAACCAATCAGGCGGCCCTGGAATTGCTTCCCGCACTGGAGGCATCCATCCACCACTCCAAGGATCCACTGAAAAACGCCATCCATCTCGCTGTCGCGGGCAACATCATTGACCTCGGTATCGGCCACGCCTTCGACCTCAAGAAGGATGTCGCCCGGATCATGAAGCAGCCATTTGCCATCGATCACACCACCCCGTTCCGCAAGGAACTCAAGCCGGGGCGGAAATTGCTCTATCTTGCCGACAATTGCGGCGAAATTGTGTTTGACCGGGTACTGATCGAGCAACTCCTCACAGCCGGGCTCAAGGTTACGGTCGCCGTCAAGTCCGGCCCCATCATCAACGACGCCATGCGGGAAGATGCCGAGTTTGCAGGAATCACCGCACTGTGCCCTGTAATTGAGACCGGCTCCGACGATATCGGCGTGGGCTGGGCAAACGCTTCACCCGCCTTCCGCCGGCAGGTGCGCGGGGCTGACGTCATCCTTGCCAAGGGACACGGAAACTTTGAGACCTGCATCGGGAAACGCGGGAATTACTATTTCCTCCTCAAGGCAAAATGCGATATTGTTGCCGCCGAACTGGGTGTCAGGAACGGCGACACCGTCTTCAAGCACGTATGGACCGAATAACCTATTTTATCCGGAGACTGCTCCTGGTGATTCCGACATTCCTCGGCATCACCCTGGTTTGCTATGGCATACTCCAGGTGGTGCCCGGAGGCCCGGTGGAACAGGCCATCATGCAAATGAAGGGCGTGGGTAGCGGCGAGGGAAAACTGAGTGGCGGCGCCTCGGGCACAATCTCAGCCGAACAACGCAAGGCGCTGGAACAACACTTCGGCTTCGACAAGCCGTTCATGACCCGGTACTGGAAGTGGCTCGTCCATGACCGGCTCGGCATGCGCCAGGACTCCTTCAAATACCCCAACAAAACTGCCTGGCAACTCATCCGGGAGCGGTTCCCCGTCTCCCTCATCTTCGGCCTCACCGGGATCGTGCTGAGCTACCTCATTTGCATCCCCCTGGGCATTACAAAGGCGCTGCGGAACGGCGGGACGTTCGATATGGCCTCCAGCGTCCTCATCCTGACCGGCTACGCCATCCCCGCCCTGGCCCTGGGTATGATGCTCAAGATGCTGTTCTGCGGGACGGTCGAGACCCTGTGGGACCTCTTTCCCCTCTCCGGATTCCATTCCGAGAACTTCAATGCGTTGTCGACATGGGGACAGATGGGGGACATCGTCTCGCACATGGCCCTCCCGGTACTGTGTTACATCATCGGCGACTTCGCCGTGCTGACACTCCTGATGAAAAACTCCCTGCTGGAGCAGATCGGGAAGGACTACCTGAGGACGGTGCTGGCCAAGGGCGGCTCCGCCCGGCGCGCAATCTGGGGGCACGCCCTGCGCAATGCCCTGATCCCCATCGCCACCGGGATCGGGGGGATCCTCAGCGTCATGTTTGCCGGATCCGTCATCATCGAGCAGATCTTCGAGATTCCCGGCATGGGCCGCCTCAGCCTGGAAGCCATCGTTGGCCGCGACTACCCCGTTTTCATGGGCATCCTGGCCCTCACCTCCATCCTGGGCCTCCTGGGCAACCTCATTTCCGATTTCTGCTACGTCCTCATTGACCCCCGGATAAACTTCCAAAAATAGGAAACACCCATGATTATTGAACCCCATATCCACATGTACTCGCGAACGACGGATGACTACGTGGCCATGTACAAGGCGGGGATCAGGGCCTGCGTGGAACCCTCCTTCTGGATGGGATGCAACCGCCGCTATGCGGGGACATTCTTCGATTATTTCAACCTCATCCTTGAATTCGAGACCGTCCGCTCCCGCCGGTTCGGCATTGACCACTACGCCGCAGTGTCCCTCAACCCCAAGGAGGCCGAAAACACACCCCTCGCCACCGAGGTCATCGACGGTCTGGCCCCCTACCTTGACCATCCCCGTTGCGTGGCCCTCGGGGAAATCGGGTTTAATGCCATCACAGCCAACGAGGAGAAAGCCTTTTGCCGGCAGCTCCACATTGCCCACGAACGCCGGATGCCTGTGATTGTCCACCTCCCCCACGTCGACAAGCTGCGAGGCACGCACCGCACCCTTGACATCGTGCGCTCGGAGGGCATCTCCCCTGACCTCGTCGTGATCGACCACAACACCGAGGAGACGATCGGCCTGTCGCGCGACAGCGGCTGTTATTGCGGCATGACCGTCTACCCCATCTCCAAGCTCAACCCCGAGCGGGTCTCCGCCATCATCCGCCAGTACGGCAGCGAGCGCATGATTGTCAACGGCTCCGCCGACTGGGGCGTATCCGACCCGCTCAGCCTGATCAAGGTCGTAACCCAGCTCCGGCAGGACGGCTTTCCCGAGGCGGATATTGAGCGCCTGACTTTCGGCAACGCCATGTCCTTCTACAGCCACTCGCCGAACTGGAAACCGGATTTCACGATCCAGCCCCTTGATCCGCGGGAGTTCCAGCGGTAAAAGGTCCGCTAGATACCGACCCGCCACGCGCAGGAAAACGATTTTCCGGGTTCCAGCGTGATGATTCCCGGCTTGCGCAGGAGTTCGCCATCGTGGCTGGAGGGATCGGCATGGCCATACCAGGGCTCAATGCAGACAAAAGGCGCGCCGGGCTTCGCCCAGATACCCAGATGCGGATAGCCTGGAAATTCGACCGTCACCCGCCGCGAATGCCGCCGCGAACACAGACTGACCCGGCTGGAATTCAATTTCAGGAAAATCAAGGCGTCCCGGTCAAATAGATCACTCCGCAACGGCAGCACGCGCGTGTTGGCCAGGATCCGCTCGGTTTGCGTGGTCAGCAACCCATTGGAGTCAAGCCGATGGGCCACCAGCCTCTCCGGTTTTTCAAACTGCAGCGCATAATCCTCGACCCGGTCCCCCACCCCCCAGTTCAGGGCGAATGCAGGATGCTCGCCGATGGAAAACGGCATCAGGGCAGTCCCCGTGTTCGCCACCTCACAGGAAACCTCCAGGACGGCTCCTGACAGGCGATAATGGCGCAACAGGGTGAAGTCAAAGGGGTATTGTCTCCGGGTCTCCTGAGAGGCTTGCAGACGATATGAAAGGGCCTCCCCGGAGGCCTCCACCAGCTCAAAGTCCATATCGCGGGCAAATCCATGCGGTGTCATCTCATAGGCCCTGCCCTCGAGAAGATACCGGCCGCGGACCAGTTTGCCCACAATCGGAAACAGAAGCGGGGCATGGCGTCCCCAAATGGCAGGATCCGCCTGCCACATGTATTCCGTTCCATCACCGGCCTTCAACCCGCATAGCTCCGCCCCATGCCGCTTAACCGTCACTGACAATAATGAATTACCGATGGTGTTCTGCATTCGTTTCCTTATCCTTTGCCTCAATCTTCCGTAAATACGCGCCCCCCGTCAACTTGTCTCTCGTGTCCTTTACCGAT
>CAZMSS010000158.1:0-7071 GCA_964568965.1 uncultured Verrucomicrobiota bacterium
ATCTGTTATTGGTTGTCGGTTCCCTCTTGGAGCGGAATGCGTGAGCATTCCGGCTAGGGGGAAGACCGGAATCGTTACCGATTCCGCTCCGAATTCAATGAGCGAACCACCAGCAGGCTTCCTCAATGTCCGGGGAATGCCGTTTTGCGATTTTTCCTGGCTGGGAGTCACAGGTCAGTCTATGCCTGGAAAATTCACAGATCCACCCAGCCATGACAAATCGCAAAACATTATCTGCTTCCCGAATTCTGGATTTCCCACATTTCTTAAATCAGTGGTGAAATCCTTCTTTCCGGTGTTGCTGGACTACCGGCTGCCGCGGTCACGAAACTTGCGGACGGCTTCGGTGCGGTTGCACGCGTGCAGCTTCTCATAGATCCGCTTGATGTGGGTGCGGATCGTGTTGATCGAGACGCCAAAATCCAGGGCGACCTGCTTGTAGGACAAGCCTTCGGCAAGATGACGGAGAACCTCCACCTCACGCGGCGACAAGGCGGATTGGTCACGGTCCAGCGGAACCCTTGCCGGCATATTGCCCCGGAAGAAATCCACCATCTTCCGCGCCACACTGCCGGCGATCGGCGACCCGCCCTGGTGAACCTCGCGGATCGCCTCCCGCAACCGGGCGGGTTCCGCACTCTTGAGCAGATAGCCAAACGCACCCGCCGCAAGGGACTGGAATACGTCGTCGGCATCCTCAAAGGCCGTGAGCATGAGCACCCTGGCGCCGGGAACCAGCGTGCGCAGCCGCTCCACGCATTCGATCCCGCTCATCCCGGGCAGCCGGATGTCCATCAGCACAACATCGGGACTCACACCGGGCAGCCCCTTGAGCGCCGCCTCGGCCGCTCCATATGCCGCCAGGCACTTCATCCCGGGAGTGCGGTTGATGAACGTTTCCAGGGTCTTCCTCAACTCCGCATCGTCCTCCACAATGGCCACGCCTACGGTGACGCCGGACTCCACCGGGGTCTCCGGCACGCTTTCCTCTTCTTGATTCTTCATGGTTGCTGTCTCTTACTCCTCCTGCCTTGACCCTGAAACGCACCCTCCCCCGTCAACGGGATCTCGAATGTCAGACGGGTCCCGGCGCCCGGCCGGCTGTCCACCGACATCACGCCCGCCGCCGCCCTCATGCGTGCCTGCATGTTGGGCATGCCGTCACCCTGAATGCCGACCCGGGCGGGATCAAAGCCCCGCCCGTTATCGCAAAGTACCACACGCAGATGGTCCGCAACCAGATGAATCTCGATATCCACCCGGGTGGCGGCGGCATGCTTGAGGATGTTGTTCAGCCCCTCCTTCACCGCCAGGAAAAGCTGGTGGCGGCGCTCCGGCGGCACAGCCTGATCGGTGAGGGCTGCGGGAAGCCGGCAGGAGCAGCTCACCGTCGAGCCGGAAAAGAACTCCTCGGCGTAACGACAGATGTAGTGCGACAGGCTGCGGACGGTGTCGTTGCGCGGATTGACCGACCAGACAATCTCGTCGAACGCCAGGTGCGTCGCCCGGGCGGCCGCGGCCATCTCCGCCACGGCGCCGCGCCCCCCCTTGTCGCCCGCCTCCTCGGTGGCCATGGCCCCGAGCAGGGAGAGTCGCGAGAGATTGGCGCCGATCTCGTCGTGAAGGTCGCGGGCTATGCGGGCACGCTCCTGCTCCAGGGTCTGCTCACGCTGCCGCCGCAAATCGACAATGTACCGCCACACCACAAACAGCAGACTCGCCACCACTGTTGCAATCAAGAGCCAGAACCAGATTTGCCGCGTCACCGGAACGAGGACATTCAGCTCCACGCGCTGCGGCACCCCGCGCTGGCGGCCGGCGAGACTGATGCGCCACACAAACTCGCCGGCCGGGGCAATATGGGTGACCGAACAGCCCTCCACGGCTTTCAGCACCAGGGGAAACCTGCTGTAGACGAACAGATCCCCCTCGCGGGCACCGGCATCGGTCAGTTCAACCCCCATCGCGCCCCGCATACTGGTGACTCGCTTCAGCTCCGCCGCCCCGCAGTAGATGTGCAGACTGGACCCGATCAGAACCGGCCGGTCCGGAGTCCGGTCCAGATCGGTGAAGCAGAGATGCTGCGAAGCCGACGGCGCCATTTCCGGCGTGGTCCATGATCCCTTGGCAACGCCGAGATACCGATTGTCCCAGAACGACCAGACCGCGTAACGGTGCTGCGGATCCAGGCCGGCCGTGGCAAAGTCCAGGGTGATGGCGCTCTCCGCGTTGGTGCGGGGATTCCACAGGAGCGCCACCGTCCAATCACCCCAGTCACGGTTCACATGCCCCACCAGCCGCGGCCACTCCGGTTTCGCCAACAGGTCCAGCACCTCGGTCCGTTCCCGGGCGGGCGGCGTCATCACCTCGACATTCCGCCAGTACGGCTTGAAATTTTCCCAGTACCAGGGATCGCAGGTAAAGGCGGCACCGCAGGACATGCCCACCATGCTCATCCACGTCCGCACAATCGGCCAACCGCCGGCAATCGAGCTGATATTGACGATGTCCGTCCCCATGTAATAGCTGCAGCTATCCACGGCAAACCACCGGTCATGGAGCTGGAAGGATCGCAGGACGGAATCCATGGCGTCCCGGACTGCATCACGATCCGCGATAATACCAATGCGACTCGCGTCGACCAACCCCACCGTCGCGCGGTTTGCGCTGGAATTGCAGTACATCAGATAAGTCTGGTCCCCGGCGGCTTCCCGCAGCGCGCCAAACCCCTCTCGCACCGCTTCAAAGTCAGTTTTCTTCCGGTCAGCCCAGGCTCTCACCTCGACATCATAGGCATCGATTTTCAAGTAGGTGAAACCGTTTAGCACCGCGTTGCGGATACTCCGGGCGTGATTGGTCCAATTGGCCGTGTTCATCCAAGTCTGATCGTCGGGCGTGACTCGAAAACCCACGTGAAGCCCGGGACGCGCGCCCGCAGCCGCTATGAATTGTGCGTAGAACGCCAGCCCTTCCGGGAACTTCTCGTTGGTTTCCATCACGCCGGCGGGATCCTCATAGCCCTGGTCAATTTGAATCACGTCCGGACGCAACCGCTCTCCGGACCTCAACACCGTCCCCGCCACCTTCAACACATCCTTGCCCGTCACCTCCCCGCCGAGGAAGTACCAACTGCTCCAGCCGCTCAACGCCCCCTGGGAGGTTCGCGCCCCGTGCGTTTTCGCGACCCACTCCGTCCAGCGCGTCATGGCCGGCAAAGGCTTCTCCATCAGCAACACCACCTGCTGCCCCCAGCGCATGTCACCGGGAGACACCTCCGCCCCGCTCATCCGTGACGAGACAGTCACCGTAACGTTTCCTGTTCCGCCATGACTGATCAGCGTCCTGAGGTAGGCGATCGGAGTCCCCACCGGCCCGAAGAGGAACCCGGTCCCATCCGGACGATACAGGCCGCCGTACTCCCAGACACGCTTCGGCGTGGTGATGTTGCCCAGTGCGGTCAAGGATTCATAACTGTCCGCCAAGGGCGTGACCAGCCAGTCTTCGGGACTGCCAGCCAATTGGCCCGCCAGGACAAAAGGCCTCAATTCCAGGAGATTGAAGGGGTGCTTGCCGGTATTGCGGACCCCGAGCTGGGCCAGTACACCCGGAACACCCGGGACCCGGCCGAGGCGGAGCAACATGTCAAACTGCTCCTTCTCGAAACGGATTGTCGTTTCGGTGATCTCCGCCATCCCATAGGGCGTCACCTCGGTCGACTGCACGGAAGCAACGACCGTTCCGTCGGTGGAAGGATACTCCTGAGGCCTACCCGCAATCTTAATCCTTGCCTCAAAGCCGGACCGGAAGCCAATCATCCCCGGTCCCGTGACCTTAAATGAACGTCCGTCCTTCGCCATGGTGGCGGTGACCGCCACAGGGGCCTCCGAGGGGGGGCCAGCCACGGCCACCCCACCCCACAGGAGCAGGGCAAGAAACAAGGTTCGGAATTCAGGGCAAAGGGAGCGGGAGGCGTGAGCAGTCCGGCCGGAATCGTTACCGATTCCGCTCCAGGGATTTGGAGCGGAATGCGTAAGCATTCCGGCCGGAATCGTTACCGATTCCGCTCCAAATTCGGTTGCTGGCCTGATATTCACCAAGGACGGTCTCCTGTGAGACAGGCAAGTAACATGGGCAGGGGGCAAGATCAAGAAGAAGTCAAGGGGCAGACTTCCTGTCAGAGGCCGACAGCCGGGCTCCGAAATGAATAGCGACCTGAGCCGACGGTGAAGGTCACGTAATCCCCCTCGGCTTTGCCGGCGGAAATACCCTCTGCACCTTGCCTGAACAGGCCGTTCTCCCAGATGGTCCTTTTGCCTTCCCTCACGCAGGCCTCAGCCGCTCCCCGCATCGGGATGCCGACCTGCGCCGTGGTATGGGGCGGAATGACCACGTCCAGCGCCAGCCCGCTCCCGGTTTTCCTCCACGCCGAGGCAATCCGGCCATAGGGGGAATCATGGAAGCAGCTGACCTGCCTGAGGTCGCCCTCGATGCAGGGCTTGATAATGATGGCCTTGAACCCCGGGGCCGCGGGATCCGGCCGGATGCCGGCAAGATGTTTGTAGAAGTACGACCCCACACTGCCCAGGCCGGGATGCGCCCGTGTGCTGTCCAGGTATATCGTCTGGCCATCCCACCACTCGGGAATGCTGGTGGCATTGTATGCGACGATGGGATACAGCCACCCGGGATAGGACTTCTGCGAGAGCAGCTCCCACGCCAGGCCCGCCTTCCCGAAAGCCGGCAGCATCTCCATCAGGGCCTTTGTCCCCGGATAGCCTGTGTTCAAATGGCACCGGTGATCCCACCGGATATTGTTCTCCAATCGAGCCAACATCTTCTCCCGGTGCTCCCGGGGGGCAAACCCCATCCACAGGGCGAGGATATTGGGCGTCTGCCGGTATCCCGAGGGGACATCGCCGTGATAACAGGATTCCCGGCTGTCAAAGAACTCCGTGTTCAGCACCTCCGCGATCCCCTGCCCCAGCACCTCAAGGGCTTGCTTGTCCTCGTGTTTCCCCAGGATCTCCGCCATCCGGGCCAGCAGCGTGACACAATGATAATAGTAGGCGGTGCCGACCATCCGCCCCCCCTCGGGCGCGAAGGCCTGGTGCTGATTCGGGGCCAGCCAGTCGGCCGGCCCGCCATTGAGGACATGCTTCTTCCCGCCGCCGACAACCTCCTCCATGGTGTCGATCCAGCGTTTCATGGAGGGATAATGTTCTTCCAGGACGCGTTTATCCCGGTAGTACTCGTACAGGTGCATGGCGATCATGACATACCCGCCGGTCCACACCGGGCTTTCATAATTGCCCCAGCCATACGTCGGCACGATGGAGGGCAGCCCGCCGTTCACGCCCTGGGAATCCTTGTAGTCATTCAGGTGCTTGGCAAAGAATTGGGCCGCGTTGTAATTGAAGATGACTTCCTCAGCCGTAAGATGCGCATCGGCCGTCCAGCCCAGCTTCTCCCGGTTCGGACAGTCGGTCGGGATACTGTGCATGTTGCTGATCTGGGTGCGCAGGATGTTCTCCTGAAGCCGGTTGATCAGGGGATCGGAACAGGTGAAGCGCCCCGATGCGGGCAGATCCGTGGCGATGCAGGCGGCCTCAATGTCCTTGAGCGAGGGGGGGTGCCTCAAGCCTTCGACCTGGATGAACTGGAAGGCGTAGTACACGAAATGCGGCTCGCAGGATTCGCCCTTCCGCCCGTTCCGGTAGTAGAAATACGGCTGGAGCCGGCCATCGCACCGGTTCGAGAACAAGCCGTCTTTCCCGGTCTCGCTGGCCATGAAGAAACTGATCTTGTCGCCCTTTTTCGCGGGAGACGGGAAGGTCATGCGCGGCCGGCCGGCGATGATCTCGCCGAAGTCAAAGACATACACCCCGGGCCTGGGGTTCGTCATGGCCACGGGCTTGAGGGTCCTGATCTCCCGGATCGGCGGCAGCAACTGGGGATGGAGCGCGCCCCTGGGCGCCGGCACCAGGGTCGCCGGCGCCCAGCGGGAATCATCATAGCCGGAGTTGTTCCAACCGGGCTTGTCATGCCGGGCGTCGTCGATCTCACCCGTGCGGACATCATCAAAGACAACCGGACTGTCCGCGGTCTTCCAGGACCCGTCGCTGGCCACAACGGTCCGGGACCCATCGGTGAAGGTAATACTGATCCTGCAGATCGCCTTGGGCTGTCCCGTCCAGCCCGCTTCATGGAACTTCCAACAGTCGTCATAAATCGAATTGTACCAGCCGCGTCCCAGCAGCAGGCCGGCCGCATTCGATCCTTTTTTGAGATCCCGGGTCACGTCATACACGGCATAGAACACCCGTTTGTCGAACTGGGTCCACCCGGGATCGAGGGTACTGTCCCCGGTTTTCCTGCCGTTGATGAAGAACTCGTAATACCCCAACCCGCTGACGTGAAGGATTGCGGACTTGACCGGCTTGTGGAGGCTGAATTCCTTGCGCAGGAACGGGGCCGGATCGTCGACATCCCGCAGTTCCCCTGAGAAGCGGGCCTGGTACCAGAGCGCGGCCTTGTTGCAGCCGATCTTCAGGGTTTCCTCAAGGGCCCTGCGCTTGTGCCAGGCGGCCATGTAGGCGGCTTCATCCCGGCGCCCGATCCAGCGGGCGCCCCAGTCCTCCGCCGCGAGGCCGGTCCTGAATCGGGCCACCCGGCTCCAGCCCGAAGGGGAGCCTGACTTGTCCCAGACCATGACTTTCCAGAAATAGACGGAGTCTGTCCGAAGCGCGCCCCCCTGGTACTCCACATGCAGGTTCTCGATTGAACGGGTCTTCCCGGAATCCCAGAGGGGAGTTGCCTCCCCCTCCAGGGCGGCCGGGGTTGAGGCCACAAGGATCCGGTACGCCGTTTGCACCTGGGCCCGGTCGCGTGAGTGGAGCATCCAGCTGAATCGCGGCACCAGGGTGTCGAGGGCAAGCGGATCAACAAGATATTCGCATGTGAGGGAGCGCAGGGTGAGACCGGTTTTTTTCATATTCACGCGCAGATAAAAACACGATTCATCAATGCCATGCAAGCGCGTATTGCGCAAAGATTCACCACCCGCTTCGCTTG
>CAZMSS010000159.1:0-6831 GCA_964568965.1 uncultured Verrucomicrobiota bacterium
TGAGATTTCAAAAAGCCCGAGACAGAACAAAACAGCCATCGTTGCCCGGTTCAGTGAATACATATGTTACCTTCCTTTATTGTTCACGGGGATAGCCAAAGAGAATCGCACAGTTTCCATAATCCGGCTTGTCGTTACATTCACTACACCAAAATGACACTTACTTAAGTAATTTCCACCCTCGGCAATAGAACCCACGGCTTAGCCGAGTCCGGAGGAGTGACGAATTCATTCGCGAGGGATTACGGATGCGGCAGTCGCCGCCCAACTGTGCGAGCCGATCGACTCACATGAATAGAAAAAGCCATCTGTTATTTTAGCCATCTCCCCTTTTCTCCCTTTTGATTGGCTTGGCTACATCATAGTTCGCCCACTCGGCCGATGTAAAACGCGTTTTTCATTTTTCAGCGTAATTTTTCAGCATATATTAAACAGCATCTCCGAACTTATCTCACTAAAATGCGACATAGAGGAATAGGCCGGAATCGTTACCGATTCCGCTCCGACCCCCGAACCTGTCGCGCCTGGATGCAGCAACTCTACCAGACCATGATGATCGTGCCTCTGAGAATCTTGGCGCTGGGCATCCCGAGCACATCGATCTCCTTGATGGCCGTGCCATCGAGATCGCTGTTTGGTGATGGCAGGTTGGTTGACAAATAGGTGATGCGGATGGCCCTGACGTTTTGGGCCACATGGATGCCGGTATTGAGCACGCCGCCACCGTTGCTCAAGACCACTTGCGTTTCGAACGTATCGCTGCCAGAGGTGCTGGTAACCGGGATGTAGGAGTAGGTTCCCATGTCGAGCCAGGTCGAACCGTCCCGGGTGATTTCCACCTGAAACTTTTGGTTGGCGAGCCAGGCCCGGTTCCAGAGGAATCCGCAGGTGGAGGTGATGTTGGTGATGTCGTAACCGTCGATGTTAATCGAGGTGTCGAGCGTGAACGTATAGGTCACCGGGAGCAGCGTATTCGCGGTGACCCAGCCGGAAGTGGTGGTGTTGCAGAATAGCTCCACGTTCTTCCCCCACGGACTGGTGATGAAATCTCCGATCTGGCCGTCATTCGCGTAAACGGGACTGGGGCCGGCATTGCTGACATCATAGTTGGCATTACCCGGGTCACCGAAGACCGGGACGTGGCTGCGGGTCGCTGAACTCAAGGTGGGTTGCCCTTGGTTGACTAGATCGGTGGCGGTGGCGGTAAAGCCGCCGGCGGCTTTACCTGCACTGCTAGTGTTGGTCGACAGGTTGCTCTGGATAATGTACAGCGTAAAAGTCACGGTGGCCGTTTGCGTGATGGTCACGCTGTCCCCGGTAGCCGTGAAGACCGGCGAACCCGCCGTCGTGGAGGTCACCGTAAAGGTCACCACCCCGGAAGCGTCGCTGGCACCCGATGCCGCCGAAATCGTGTCCGTCGCGCCACGGCTTGACACCAGCGATACCGTCTTGCCTGCGACAGGGTTGCCGAAGGCATCTTTCAAGGTCACGGTGATCGTGGAAGGGGTCGATCCGTTGGGCGCAAGCGAAGACGGCAATGCCCCCACCGTCGATTGGGTCGCACTCACGGCACCTGCCGTAAAGGTCACGGTGGCCGTCTGCGTAACCGTCAGGCTGTCCGTCGTATCCCTGGCGGTGAAGACCGGCGAACCCGCCGTCGTGGATTTCACCGTAAAGGTCACGACCCCCGAACCGCTGGAAACCCCCGAGGCCGCCGAAATCGTGTCCGTACCGCCCCGGCTGGACGTCAATGTCACGGTCTTGCCCGCCACGGGATTTGCGGCTCCATCTTTCAAGGTGACGGTAATCGTGGAGGTCGTGACTCCGTCGGCCGTTACCGAAGCGGGCGAGGCCCCCACCGTCGAGTCGGCAGCACTCGCCCCAAAGGTCACGGTGGCTGTTTGCGTGATGGTCACGCTGTCCCCGGTAGCCGTGAAGACCGGGGAACCCGCCGTCAAGGAGGTCACCGTAAAGGTCACCACCCCGGAAGCACTGGAAACCCCCGAGGCCGCCGAAATCGTGTCCGTAGCACCGCGGCTGGACGCCAGCGTCACAGTCTTGCCCGCGACAGGATTGTTGTGGGCGTCTTTCAACGTCACGGTGATCGTGGAGGTGGTGGAACCGTTGGCCGGCACCGAAGCGGGTGAGGCCCCCACCGTTGATTGGGCCGCACTTACGGCACCCGCCGTAAAGGTCACGGTGGCTGTTTGAGTGACCGTCACACCGTCCGTAGTATCGGTGGCCGTGAAGACCGGCGTACCCGCCGTCGTGGAGGTCACCGTAAAGGTCACCACCCCGGAAGCGTCGCTGGCACCCGAGGCCGCCGAGATCGTGTCCGTCGCACCGCGACTGGACGCCAGCGTCACGGTCTTGCCCGCCACGGGACTGTTCCCGGCGTCTTTCAAGGTCACGGTTATCGTGGAGGTGGTGGAACCGTCGGCCGTTACCGATGTGGGAGAGGCCACCACCGTTGAGTGGGCCGCACTCACGGCACCCGCCGTAAAGGTCACGGTGGCTGTTTGAGTGACCGTCACGCTGTCCGTGGTGTCCGTCGCGGTGAAGACCGGCGAACCCGCCGTCGAGGAGGACACCGTAAAGGTCACCACCCCGGAAGCGTCGCTGGCACCCGAGGCCGCCGAAATCGTGTCCGTCGCGCCGCGGCTGGAGGCCAGCGTCACGGTCCTGCCCGCGACGGGAGTACTGTCTGCCGCTTTCAGCGTGACGGTAATTGTGGAGGTGGTAACACCGTCATTTACGACAGACGCGGGACTGGCCGTTACGGTGGAGGCGGCGGCGGAGACCACTAGCGGGGCGCTGGGTTGCCCGAGCACATCGATCTCCTTGATGGCCGTGCCATCAAAGCCGCCCCTATTACCCGTATCCGAATAGGTGATACGGATGCCCGTGACGTGTTGCGCCACATAGGTGCCGTTATCCAGCGCAGCACCACCACTGGCCAGGCTCACTTGCGTCACCTTGGCGTTCTGCGTAGTAGTCGTATAGGGTGCGTAGGTGTAGGTTCCCAGACTGAGCCACGTCGAACCGTCCTTGGTGATTTCAACCTGGAAGACTTGATTGGCAGTCCAGTCATTATTCCATAAGTAGCCGCAGGTCGAGGTGATGTTGGTAATATCGTAACCGGCGGTGTTTATCGAAGTGTTGAGCGCAAAGGTATATGTGACCGGGAGCGCATACGCGCTCGTAGGATTGGTCATGGGGTAATACTCCACGTTCTTCCCCCACGGACTGGTGCTGAACGCCCCAATCGCTCCGTCGTTCGCATAAGGGACGTTGAGCCCCGTGTTGGCAGGATCATAGCCCCCGAAATCACCCGACGTGCTGTGCTCGGGAACGTGGCTGCGCGTGGCCGAACTCAAGGTGGCTTGACCCTGATTGACCAGATCGGAGGCGCTGACGCTAAAGCCGCTCGCGTCACCCGTACTGTCGGCTTGTGTAATAGCCGCCTGCGCCGCGGGCAAACCGCCAAACACGACGGCAACCGCCGCCAGCGTGAGCATTAACCGTTTCATGAGTTGCCGTGCCGCCTTGAGTATTTGCATCATATTCATCCCTGTTCTCCTTCTTATCGCACGGTGGCCGCACACCGACATGTCGTAAATTCACTACCTGAACAAACCATCACCCTGTCTCTCAACTTTGCACACCCGATCTACGAGTTTCGGGAGAAATTCTACCGAATCAGGTAAACTGTCCCGCATCTCACGGTGGGCTTTCCAAAGACATCGATCTCCTTGACGGCCGTGCCATCGAGGTCGCTGTTTGGTGATGGCAGGTTGGTTGACAAAAAGGTGATGCGGATGGCCCTGACGTTTTGAGCCACCTGGGTGCCGGTATTAAGCACTCCGCCACCGCTGCTCAAGACTACTTGCGTTTCGAACGTATCGCTGCCATGGGTGTCGGTAACCGGGATGTAGGAGTAGGTCCCCATGTCGAGCCAGGTCGAACCGTCCCGAGTGATTTCCACTTGAAACTTTTGGTTGGCGAGCCAGGCCCGGTTCCAGAGGAAGCCGCAGGTGGAGGTGATGTTGGTAATGTCGTACCCGGAGGTGTTGACCGAGGTGTCGAGCGTGAACGTATAGGTCACCGGAAGCAGCATATTGGCGGTGACCCAGCCGGAGGCGGTGGTGTTGGGGAATAGCTCCACGTTTCGCCCCCATGGACTGGTGCTGAAATCCCCGATCTGGCCGTCATTCACGTAGACGGGAACGGCGCCGGCGTTGCTGGCATCATAGTTGGCATTACCCGGGTCACCGAAGACCGGGACGTGGCTGCGGGTCGCTGAACTCAAGGTGGGTTGCCCTTGGTTGACAAGATCGGTGGCACTGGCGGTAAAGCCGCCTGTGGCTTTATTTGCCTGAGTGGTGTTGGTGGAGGAGTTGCTCTGGACAATGAACAGTGTAAAAGTCACGGTGGCCGTTTGCGTGATGGCCACGCTGTCCCCGGTAGCCGTAAAGACCGGCACGCCCTCCGTTGTGGAGGTCACCGTAAAGGTCACCACCCCGGACGCACTGGAAACCCCCGAGGCCGCCGAAATCGTGTCCGTCGCGCCACGGCTTGACACCAGCGATACCGTCTTGCCTGCGACAGGGTTGCCGAAGGCATCTTTCAAGGTCACGGTGATCGTGGAAGGGGTCGATCCGTTGGGCGCAAGCGAAGACGGCGAGGCCCCCACCGTCGATTGGGCCGCACTCACGGCACCCGCCGTAAAGGTCACGGTGGCCGTCTGCGTAACCGTCAGGCCGTCCGTGGTATCCGTGGCGGTGAAGACCGGCGCACCCGCCGTCGTGGATTTGACCGTGAAGGTCGCAACACCGGAACCATCAGTCGTTCCCGATACGGTGGTGATGGTTGGTGTTCCTGGACCCGAGGTTTTAGCCAGCGTCACGGTCTTGCCCGCCACGGCATTCCCGGCGCCGTCTTTCAAGGTGACGGTGATCGTGGAGGTGGTGACTCCGTCGGCCGTTACCGAGGCGGGAGACGGCACCACCGTCGAGCCGACAGCGCTCGCCCCAAAGGTCACAGTGGCCGTTTGCGTGATGGTCACGCTGTCCCCGGTAGCCGTGAAGACCGGGGAACCCGCCGTCAAGGAGGTCACCGTAAAGGTCACCACCCCGGAAGCACTGGAAACCCCCGAGGCCGCCGAAATCGTGTCCGTCGCGCCACGGCTTGACACCAGCGATACCGTCTTGCCCGCGACACGATTACCGAAGGCATCTTTCAAGGTGACGGTAATCGTGGAGGCTGCGGAACCGTTGGCTGTTACCAACGCGGGTGAAGCCCCCACCGTTGATTGCGCCGCACTCACCGCACCCGCCTCAAAGGTCACGGTGGCTGTCTGCGTGACCGTCAGGACGTCCGTAGCATCCGTGGCGGTGAAAACGGCCGAACCCGCCGTCGTGGAGGTCACCGTAAAGGTCACCACCCCATTAACATCGGAGGCCCCCGAGGCCGCCGAAATCGTGTCCGTCGCACCACGGCTGGACGCCAGCGTTACCGTCTTGCCTGCCACGGGACTGTTCCCGGCGTCTTTCAAGGTCACGGTGATCGTCGAGGTGGTGGACCCATCGGCTGTTACCGATGTGGGAGAGGCCGCAACCGTTGATTGCGCCGCATTCACCGCGCCCGCCTCAAAGGTCACGGTGGCCGTTTGCGTGACCGTCACACCGTCCGTCGTATCCGTAGCGGTAAAGACCGGCGAACCCGCCGTCGTGGAGGTCACCGTAAAGGTCACCACCCCGGAAGCGTCGCTGGCACCCGAGGCCGCCGAAATCGTGTCCGTCGCGCCGCGGCTGGAGGCCAGCGTCACGGTCCTGCCCGCGACGGGAGTACTGTCTGCCGCTTTCAGCGTGACGGTAATTGTGGAGGTGGTAACACCGTCATTTACGACAGACGCGGGACTGGCCGTTACGGTGGAGGCGGCGGCGGAGACCACTAGCGGGGCGCTGGGTTGCCCGAGCACATCGATCTCCTTGATGGCCGTGCCATCGAAGCCGCCTCTATTACCCGTATCCGAATAGGTGATGCGGATGCCCTTGACGTGTTGCGCCAAATAAGTGCCGTTATCCAGCGCAGCACCACCACTGGCCAGTCTCACTTGTGTCACATTATTGTCTATGTTGGCAGAAGTCGCATAAGGCTTGTAGCTGTAGGTCCCCAGGCTGAGCCAGGTCGAGCCGTCCTTGGTAATTTCAACCTGGAAGACTTGATTGGCGGTCCAGCCACTATTCCACAAGTAACCGCAGGTTGAGGTGATGTTGGTAATATCGTAACCGGCGGTGTTTATCGAAGTGTTGAGCGTAAAGGTATACGTGACCGGGGGCGCATACGCGCTCGTAGGACTGGTCATTGGGTAATACTCCACGTTCTTCCCCCATGGATCCGGATTATTAGCACAAAAATTCCCGATCTGGCCGTCATTCGCGTAAGGGACGTTAAGCCCCGTGTTGGCAGGATCAAAGCCCCCGAAATCACCCGACGTGCTGTGCTCGGGAAGGTGGCTGCGCGTGGCCGAACTCAAGGTGGCTTGGCCCTGGTTGACCAGATCGGCGGCGCTAACGCTGAACCCGCTCTTGTCGCCGTTTGCGTTTGTCTGGTTGATGAACGCCGTAAAAGTCACGGTAGCCGTTTGCGTGATGGACACGCTGTCCCCGGTAGCCGTGAAGACCGGCGAACCCGCCGTCGTAGAGGTCACCGTAAAGGTCACCACCCCGGAAGCACTGGAAACCCCCGAGGCCGCCGAAATCGTGTCCGTAGCACCGCGGCTGGACGCCAGCGTCACAGTCTTGCCCGCGACAGGATTGTTGTGGGCGT
>CAZMSS010000160.1:0-6763 GCA_964568965.1 uncultured Verrucomicrobiota bacterium
CCGTGGGCGAGGCGTTCCTGGTGGCACAGGTCGGGAAAGAGGCCGACAAGACGGCCGTGAGGGAGGCCCTCGCCCGACACACGGTCACGCGGGACTATCTTTTCCATGTCCTTGTTTCCGAGGATGTGCCGCTTGACGATCCACGCCTGATCCTCTGGGGCTGGTTCACCCGCTTCGATCCCCACGCCGACCTCTATCCCGCCCGCCGGGAGGCCGCCGGAAACCGCCTGATCCTGCATTTCCCGATCGCCATCGACGCTACCTGGAAACCCGGCTACCGGCTGCCGGTGGCATTCGACCCGGAACATGAGCGCACTGTCGACCGGAACTGGGCCCGCTACAACCTGCCCCGGGGGCTCTGATGACCAATCCGGAGCGTGACACCCTGATCTCCGCCGGAGAAAACCGCCGGATGTTCGACCGCATTGCCCCGCGCTACGACCTGCTGAACAGCCTGATGTCGCTGGGGCTTCACCGGTATTGGCGCAGAAAGGCCGTCCAGCATCTCCTATCGGGCGGCGGCCGCGACTTCCTGGACATCGGCTGCGGCACCGGCGATGTGGCCCTTGCGATCCTGCGGCAGACACCTGCCGCACGTGTCACCGGCATTGATCCCTCCACCGGGATGCTGGCTCTGGCCGTCGCCAAGGCACGCCGGGCGGGACTGGCCGACCGCGTGGTTTACCAGGATGGCGATGCCACCACGCTCCCGTTTCCTGATGCCTCCTTTGACGGGATCGTATGTGCCTTCTGCCTCCGCAACATCGCCGACCGCCGCGCCGCCCTGGCGGAAATGAGGCGGGTTCTGCGCCCGGGAGGAACACTCTCCATCCTGGAACTGACCGCGCCGCGCAACCGGCTGCTCAGGGGAATCCACAATCTCTACACCCGCAGAATCATCCCCCTGATGGGCCGGGTGATGTCACAGAAAAACGCCTACCAGTATCTGGCCGACTCCATCGACCACTTCCCGCCCGCCCCTGTCATTGTGGAGGAACTGATCAAAGCCGGTTTCCCGGGATCAGGGCATCAATCCTTGACCGGCGGCTTCGTCACGCTGTTTCATCAATGAACGAAATAACCAATGCTTAACAGTTTAAGCACACAAGTTGACAAACATCGTGAACCAATTTTTATGAAGGTTGCACACATTCAAAGGGTTCTTTGGGCTACCGGTAAAGTCATGCTCCCGATCATGACCGGCACAGCCTTTCTATCCGGCTTGCGCGCCGGATCCTATTCCCTGGAACACCTTCAAGCCGGCGCGCCTCCCATTGTTCTCACCCTCCTGATGGCGTGGCTGGGAGGCGTGGTGCTTGGCCCGGTCCTGCTTCCCTGGCTACCCGGCAATTCCCTGCCGTTCAAGGGCTTGATGGCGGGAATCCTCGCCCTCATAGCCTGGCCGGCGGCGTGCCTGCCCCTGCACTTGACGCCCCTGGATGTGACCATGGCCCTCCTGATCATCCCCGCCACGTCATCGCTGCTGACAACCCGTTTTGCCGCCACCGATACGGCGCCGGATAACTGGCGAAAAGCGGCACCCCTGCAGCTGTCACCCATTGCTTTGGCCGCCGGAATCTGGATAATGGCGAGATTCATTTGAGAGGAACCCTCATGGCAAAGTTCAGTGTTTCGTGTGGTGGTACGGGCGGGCATGTCTTTCCCGGCATGGCGACGGCAAAGGCCCTGCAGAAGCGGGGTCACGATGTCACGCTCTGGCTCTCGGGCAAGGCGATCGAAACCGCCACGCGCCATGAGTGGAGCGGCCCGGTCATCAGCACGGGGGCGGAAAAACTTTCCTTCCATCCCCTCCACCTGCCCCGAACCCTGCTGAACCTGCACCGCGTCTATTATGCCAGCGTGAAGGCCCTGAAGGAACAGAGGCCTCAGGCGCTGCTAGCCATGGGCAGCTATTCGTCCCTGGGCCCGGTGCTGGCGGCCCGCCGCCTGAAAATCCCCGTCATTCTCCATGAGGCCAATGTGGTCCCGGGCAAGGCGGTCACCACCCTCTCCCGTTTCGCCAAGGCCATTGCCATCAGTTTCCCTGAAACCCGTGGGCACCTGAAGCACCCGTCCATCACGCTCACCGGCCTGCCGCTGCGCAAGGAAATGGAAATTGCGGCAGCCACCTCCACCGGTGCTCCCGCTGTCTTCACCGTCCTCACCATGGGTGGCAGCCAGGGTGCCCAGCGCCTTAACGAAACCGTACCGGTCGCGCTTGGCCGCCTGCTGGCCGCGGGAATCCAGGTTGATGCCATCCATCTTTCGGGCGAGAAGGCGAAGTCCGCGGTCGAGGAGGCCTACCGGGCCGCCGGGGTACCCGCCACCGTCTACGGGTTCTGCACGGACATGGTCTCGGTCTACCGCCGGACAAGCCTGGCGATCTCCCGCTCGGGCGCCAACTCCTGCCTGGAACTGGCCCTCTTCGGAATCCCGGCGCTGCTTGTCCCCTACCCCCACTCCGCCCGGGACCATCAACTTGCCAATGCCAGGGCCATGGCGGAAGCCGGGGCCGCCAACTTGATTGAGCAGCAGGAGCTCTCGCCCGAACGCCTGACCGAGGCGATCCACGCCCTCGCCGCCAGCCCCGGGAAACTAGCCTCCATGCAAACAGCAGCCCGTACCCGCGCCCTTTCCGGGGCCGACGACAGGCTGGCGGATTTGATGGAGAATGTCGCAACCAGCTGAACTCTGCCGGCTATGCTCTGCTTTCAGCTCACTCGCCCTTAACAGCCGGCACCTGCAACAGCGTCACCAGTCTCACCGGGCCCAGTAGTCCCGAGTCCAGCAAGGGGGCGTCAGGCGGATAGGGCTGGAACGTTGTCCACGTGTAGCGTTTATCCTGCGGCAAGGCGGCGTCGCCAATCAGGCGGTTGGGCCAGAGGTTCGTCACGCGTACTTCAAGCTGGTTGTTGCGGGAACGGAGCGCCTCAGTGACATCCAGTCTAAACGGAGGTTTCCAGAGGATCCCAAGATCCTTTCCGTTGAGCGTCACCTCGGCGATCACCTCCACCCTGCCAAGATCCAGAATGGTCCTGACACCCGACTTCTGATTCCCGATTTCCGGGAAAAGGTCGAAAACCTTTCGATAGGTGGCGGTACCGGAGAAATGCTTCACCCCTTCCTCGGGGTGGGTAGACCACGAGACGAGCTTCTCAAGCTTGACCTGCTCAGGCGCACCCCAGTTCGGTGGAAAGTTGAGTGTCCAGAGCCCGTCGAGCGGCCTTGGCGGAGGTACGCTTGCAACAACGGCCTGCAAGCGGCGGCCGGCCGCCGTGCGGGCTTCATAGCGTCCCGGCACAACCGCATTCACCATGACTTTACCATCGGCCAGAACGGCCAGTTCCGCCGGATCCATCTCCAGCTGGCCGGTGATGGTGGCCGGTTCAAACTGGTCACGCCCATCCCGCGTAAAACTCTGCACGGGATCAATCCCGGCCGCAGGTTCCCTGAACACAACAAACACCGAGCCGGCTGGGTCGAAGTGCAACGGCACAGTGACCAGGCCATTGGTCATAGTGAAAGCCGCAACCGGTTCCATCTTGCCGGATTCGGGATGCCAGAGTTCAGGGGCCCGCGCCCCCGCACGGAACGTCACGCTGGCCCGGCGCGGTTTCGGACTTTGGTTGGAGACAAAGTAAACATCTGCCTCACCGATGCGCCTATGAATCGAGACGAATACCGAGGTCCCATTTGCCGTGCAATCCGGAGCCACGTCCAGCTCCTTGAGCACATCGGCCAGGGGGCGTCCCCAGAACACCCGTCCCTTGCCAAAGGCATGCGTTGTGACCTTCTGACCATCGCAAGCGCCCCACACCTTTGAGGCAAGCCTCGCGATCTCCGCATCGGCGTGCGGCCAGTTTCCGAGGCTGGGCGACTTTTCGGGGCGCGGACCCAAGACCACCGCCCCGTCCTTGACCAGCTGGGCGATTTTCCCCAGGACCTCGGGTGTCATGCGCTTGGAGTCCGGCAGGAGCAACAGCCGGTAGCTCATCCCGTCCGGCAACACGAGGCGGCCATCCCGTACGGTCATCCGGTTGAGTAGCACATCGGCGTTGACGGCATCGAACGCGTAGCCGCCCGGCAGGCGGGGTTCACGGCGGAAAATGGTATTTGGCGCGCCCTCACCGTAGAAATAAGCGATGTCGGCCACGAAGAGCCCCTGCTGCAGCAGGTACTGGCAGCGCTGGAGATAGGCTGTCCAGGCCCGGGCTTGTTCCCACCATGTCTGGGTGCGCTCGAAGTTTGTGCCCCACTGCCCCATCGCCATACCCGGCGCCCGGTTGGTCCACGGCTGCATTGCGTAACGATGTATGACAAACCGGTTAATGCCGCGGCAGAAGTTCAGGTCGCCGACCTCCTTGAGGTCGAACGGCGCTTTGGCCCATTTTGCGTCACGTGGATCAGCGGTAAACGCCTCGGCGCTGGCTATCCTCTTTCCGTAAATGTGAGCGGCCGAGGCAGCCTCACGGCTGTCGCTGTAATTCCACTCCACACCCCCGTGCATCCAGAATTCGCCCATCGTGATATCGGTGTATTTCTTGCACTGCAGCTGCTCGGCAATGGTTGGATTGCCGATACCGACCGCCTCGGCCATAAACGACATGCCCTGCCGGGCACAGAGCCGCTGGAAGGTGCCATAGTGATTTTCGGCGATCAGGTCGCCAATGGTGCGGCGGAAATCCCACAGGAAGCGTTCACTCTGCTCCGAACTGGCGATGGCCCGGCCGGTCAAAACCGGCAACCACGGGAGGGGATCATACCCCCGGCGCCGCTGGAACTCCTGGCGGAAGGCCGGGGTCCAGTTCTGGCAGCGGGCTTCCCAGCTGTCGACGAGCACCGTCTTCAGTGACTTGCCCGCCAGCGGACCGGCCTGCTGGATGATCTGGCCCATCATGGCGTTGAAGTTCGATTCCACCGCTGCCGCACTCATTTTATCGCACTCCAGGCCGCGCCCGGCCGCCGGCGCCGCGCCGATCTGCTTGCCCGTGCTGGTGTGGCCGAAACGCAGGATCGTCCATTGGCCCGCCGGGACGTCCCACGTCAACCGGCCATCCGGCTTCATCCGGTCACCCAGGTTCACCACCTGCCCGGGTGCGATGCACAGCCGCGCGGGGATTTCACAATCCGTAAATGTCTGCGCGGGATCGGGAGTGTAACCCGCCTTGGCGGCCAGATTCCCGATGCGGGCGCCACCGAACTCAACCTCGGAGAAATCCCATTGCCTGCCGACATAATAATCGGTACCGGTAAAACCGATGCGGACAAAACGGGCCTTGGTTTCGGCAAAACCGGCCAAAGCGAAGTTCCCCGCACCACGATGAATAAACGAGAAGGCGGAGACCTTACGGAAGGCCACCCCGTCGTCGCCAACTTCCACCCAGCCGGCGGTGGACATGTTGCTGCCCTTAGCCCGGATGCGCACCGACGCCAGGGTGACCGGCTCGCGAAATTCAAATTGCACATAGTGAGTGGCCGTGCCTTCCACCCGCGGCAAGGTGACGAAGGTCCCAGGGTCGCGATCGATCAATGCGTTGCCATTGAGATCCGGCACGCTGGAGGTGATTTTTGGCTTCAGTGCGGCAAGATCAAGGTCATCTGCCGGTGTCGCCGGCACCGCGTAAACGGCAATGTCACGGTAATAATCCAGAACCGTCGGTGGTTGCGACAGCACGCCTGAAAAGGTCGCGGGTCCCTGCACAGCGGTTTCCGACCAGACAACGTCCTGCATGGAATCCCCGGGCTTGATCCAGGGGCCGCCCGACACCGTAAAGCCCGGGCAGTTATGCATCGTCAGTTCCACCCCGACCCGGTTGGCCTCCCTGATCGCATACTGCGTCATCTCCTGCCACTCCGGAGAGAGCACTTTAACCGGCCCCAGCGGCTCACCCTGCTCCACATTGAAAATGGTTGCGCCCCCGATGCCGATTCGTCCCATGGCTTCCAGATCCGCCTTGATCCCCTCCCTGGAGATGTTGCCATTCATCCAATGCCACCAGACCTGGGGCTTGGCGGAAGGCGGCGGTTGCACGAATCCATTTTCCAGATCAGCCTGGGCCACAGCTTTGCCGGCCACCAGCAGCACCGCGCTTCCAAATAAGACGCTCAACCACGTTTTGATTCCCGAACGCATTTTCATGTTTCACCCCTTCAAAACCCCTTAACAAGTGATATCACCGTTTTTTGAAAGTTTTGCGGCAACCCCGACCGGTCCGGCGTTGAAATGCTACCCGCCGATCGTCTAATGGCAGTGGGCGGCGATGACATCCTTGCCTGTTGTCACTTTGATGAAGTTAACCTCCTGCTCATTATAGGGCCGGCCGTCACCATGCAGGATGTCGTGCTGCCACGGCGTGGGCTCGGGCGCGCCGGCCAACGAGCGCCATTCCCGCCAACGCCGGCTTGCAGTTCTTTGCCATAACACGCTGCGGACAACAGTCCCCCCACCATGAGCATTCCTGGAATTCTTTTCATTGGCATCCTTCTCATCGCTCTACTCGAACCTGAACCAGTCCATGGTGGTCACATTTTGATTCGGAAATACAAGAAAGACATCATGGCTGCCTTTTGTCTGCTTGATCGGGCAGGTGGTCCGGCCGAACGGCAGTTCGCCGATCAACTCGCCATCAGGGGCATCCAGCCTGACTTCAATGGCTGTGCCCGTGCTGGGCTGGACAACAAGCTCCTTTCTCGGAAGACCGGGCACGATGAAGGTGCCGCCTTCATAGCGCATGGTGATCATGGCCCAGAAGTTCCCATACCC
>CAZMSS010000161.1:0-6758 GCA_964568965.1 uncultured Verrucomicrobiota bacterium
TCTTATTCTTCAATGACGACGGGGGTGCCGATGGGGATGAGCTCGAAGAGTTCCTCGACATCGTCATTCTTTAAGCGGATACAGCCGGCGCTTTCGGCTTTGCCGATGGAGTTGGTGTCCCACGTGCCGTGAATACCATAGCCCTTGATTTCGGGGGTTGTCCCGGTGGCCTTGATCGCCATCCAGCGGGTGCCCAGGATGTTCTCCTTGTCGCCGAAAGGCACCGTCCTGCCGTCATCCCGCCACCACGGGGGCTCGGAAATCCGCTCGGTGACCACAAACGATCCCACCGGGGTCTTGTCATACCGGCCAGTGCCCACCCGGTAACGCTTGAAGAAACGGCCCCCAGCTGTCAGAAGAAGGTCATTCCGGGCCTTACTGACCCTGATCTCCATTTTTCCGGAAAAGACCTTGAGGTGCTGCCCCGGACGGATCACATCCGGCCGTTTCAATTCGTTCCCCTTGACAATCAAATCCACCGTGGTGCCGAATTTCCGGGCGATCGCCTTGACCGAATCCCCCTCCTGGACCACGACGTCCTGCTTCTCGGGCATCGGCCAGGGATGACGGATCAGCTCCACATTCAGGAGGCCCAGCTGATCTTCGATCCGGACACGCAGGGAGTCTTCAGGATTGGCCGCCAAGGCGGACAGAAACTGCTCCCTTGCCTTGTCTTTTCTGCCGGCCTCGAGAAGTCCCTCAGCGTCTTTGGCAAGTGGAACAGCGGGCGATATGGCAACCTGTACCCGTGAGGTTAAACCCGCCGTTGCGGCCTCATCAGTCCTCTCCGTCCGATTCGTCTTATCGTTCCGGGGAATCTCATTCGTCGCCACCGGCACCTCAACCAACACCGGGATTGAGGGCGGAGGGGCTGGCAGGACCAGAGGTTTTGCGGAGAACTTGCCTCGGAGCCCCCACGCGACTCCAATTCCCAGCGCAATAAAAACCACCGTAGCCGCCACGATGGGCCAGCGTCGCGGATTATCCATTCGCTCCAAACCATTCATCGGGCGTGAATGAACTTACAAAAGCGACCCGGTGGTATTGGTGGACGACGAGCTGGATGTCGACACGTTCACGGCCGAGTCGGAGACTCCCGAGATATTCCCTGTCTTGCCACCATCTTCAATCCACGTGCCCATGATCCGGCGATCCGCGAGGGACATCGAAGTTTTGGTGGTTGTCGAGCCCCCGGATTGTGAAGTCGTTGACGTGACCCCCTGCACCGTCCCCTGGAAGTTTCCGGCCATGTTGACGTACATTCCCGACGCGCTTTTCCCACCGGCAGAGAACGTGGCAATCAACTGGTCGCCATTGCTAAAAGTCGCCCCCGTAGACCCCGACCCCACATTGCCAGTGGTGCGCATATCCCCAAGCGTGCCTTCATAGATGCTGCCGTTGTTGTCAATGAGCTTAATCTTATTGCCGGTCTGCTGGACATTGAAGGAGTAGATCGTGACTCCCGAGCTCCCGGCAGAAGAAGACCCCGTGGTTGTCGTGCTGGAAGAGGTGCCCGAATCGACGGTATACCGGATCGTGACACGCGATGACTGCAACCCCAGCACATCCGGGAAGAAAATGCTGACCTGCCCGTTTTCGTAAACGACGGATCCATTCGCGGCATGCTCCCCAGGAATAGTATTCAGGTATGTGCCCGTCAAACCCCCTGACCCATTATCTGTCACCGATCCCTTTGCCCCGTCGGCAAAAGCGACGGTCACCGATCCCGGCCTGATCGGCACGAAGCCGGTTGTGAAGGAGATGGAATTCCCCGAGTAACTACTGCTGATTTCCTCGATTGGAGGAATGAAGCCGCCTGTGGTCGTGGTCGTTGTACCGCCCGACGTGGTGGTGTAATCGCTCACCAGATACCCGCCGCTGGCATGGTAATTGCCGTTGAAATTGGCTATGGTTCCGGAGTCGTTCCAGGAATTATCGTCCCCGCCTCCACTCCATTCACATCCCGCCAAGCCCACAGTAAGTACCGCCAGGAAAGCATTCCGAATCAGGTGTGTCATAGTCATCCGCCTTTTTTTATTGAACCTTCTTAAGTTACGAAAACGACTTATAATGGTCAATTGTTATTGACCCCTACTTCACCACCACCCGGTAGAAGCGGGAAGAGACCTTCGGGGACTGATCCACATACGTATGGACAGCGGCCCCGTAACGATCGCCATTCGGCGCCGGCTGCCAGGTCTTCAAGTCATCGCTGTACTGGACCTCATAGCCCATGCCGATCTGGCCGAGCCAGGACAGGGAGAACTGGCCTGCATCCGGGGTTACGGTCGCGACCTGATAGACCGCCGGGGCGCCGGGGATGGTTTCGCCTGCCGCCGACGCGCGGACAATCTCTGCAGCGCCGTCAGCCGGATTGATCGGATTCATCCCGTGAGCCAGCTCATAACCATCCGACAACCCATCGCCATCCGTATCCCACTTGGTCGGGTTCAGGTCCGTCCCATTCGGGTTGGTCACCGGGTCATAAGGGTCATAGTGACTGGTATCCGGGGTACGCCCCGCCACGAGGTCGCTATAGGTGATCTCATCCACATCGGAGACCCCGTCCGCATCATAGTCCGTCTTGGTCGGATCCAGATCCATGGGCTCAATCTCATAATTGCGGAGCAGCGTCATGCCATTCGCCGCAATATTCGAGGAGCCATTACCCAGGGTGCCATAATACATCCATTCCCAGCCGTCCGGGACCCCGTCATCATCCGTATCGCGATCACGGATCACGACCCGGATGTTCCCCTGGGCTGAACTACCCTCGCCAGTGAGATCAATGGCCACGGCCTGGTAACCGTTGGAGGTCACTTCCTGGGCAAAGCCCATGGGTTCCCATGAATCAAGCTGGCGGTTGCCGTTCTCATCGATATAGGCCCTGACATAATAAGGCGTATTCCTGAGCCCGATCAGGGTATAGGAACCCTTGTTGATGGACGGCGCATTGGTGTTGCAGTGATAGGTAACCTGAACCTGGCCATCCGCTTCACCGCTGAAGCCGGGCGACTGGAACGCCTGCACAATCACCGTGAGGTTGCTGGCCTGGGCCCCGCCATATCCGTGCCCGACCTTGCCCAAATAGTAGATATCGCCACTGATCGTGGACTTGCCGCCCAGGTCCGGGGGTTGAACATTCACGAGGAATGAACTCCACGGGGAGAAAGCCGAAGTAACAACCGGCGTGGCCGCCTGAACACGGGTCCAATAGAGCCCGTTGCCCCAGACGGATGAGGCATAACTCCCCCCACTCGGAACATAGTTGTCGCCTACATAGAACGGCAGAGCCACTTTGCGAACGCCGTTGATGTCCATATACGGGACCATGTTAGTGGTGCTGATGATGGGAGTCCCATTGCTGGTCGCCGCAATCTGCAGACGATAGGCAGTGGCATTCGTATCCACCTTGAACTCCAATTCATTGCGCGCATACTGGAACTGCATACTCCCGTTGGGGGTCACGATGCTGGGGGCGCCAAGCGCGACGGAAGGCATAACAAACGCAAAATTTGTATAATACCCAGCCGGCCACACATTCGTCGATACCAGCAACACAACAGTTCCGGTATTCGCTCCGTAGGTGCCGACATTCAGCCAATCTCCTTCATGCCAGTAGTTCCGGGGAACATTGATGGTTTTCGAAAAGCCCGGCGCTGCCGAATTTGTAACCACATATCGCGTCACACCTTGAACCGCAGGCCACGCGAAACGCGGATATCCAGGCATCTCATCCGTCAACCCGATCTCCATATTATTAACGGTACCCCAGCCGAAATTGACAGGCTGGAACTGGGCAATACCTGCGGGTTCCAAGGTGGGATCCCATTCACCATCACCGCTCCTGTCAAGGAAGGCAAAGATGTAGTTGTTGCCCTGATGGATATGACCGCTGGTCATTACGTTCGTAATAACCGATTCTGTCGCCATATCAAGGGTGGCGTCAGGATAACCATCCATTGCCGCAGCATGATAGAATGAGATATGAACGCTGCCGCCTCCGGTTATGGCATCTGCCAGCGTTGCGCCCCAGCGCCCCGTATACCGCACATGGGCATCCAGCATGGGAGTCGGATAATTGGTGCTATCCAAGGGGTTGCTAGTCGCCATGTATTCAGAATAATTATCCCATCCATCCTCATCCGGATCGAGGTTGGCATCATAGTAAGCGGGATCCAAACCGCGTTTTCCGGTGGTGGGGCAAGGACCGGGGTACTGGAGTTCCCACAGGTCAGGTATGCCATCGCCGTCATCGTACAACTCACCCCAAGTCCGGGATCCCGGCCCTTTTCGGCTGTCATAATCGCTGAAGCCATCGCCATCGGTATCCCAGGCGTTCGGATTCGTTCCGGCCAGATATTCACCCAAGTTCGACAAGCCGTCATTATCGGGATCCCCGGCGCTTCCATTGTTGCCTGTTCCGTCATAGGGATTCAAGCCGTTGGCCATTTCCCACCAATCCGGCAGGCCATCGCCATCGGTGTCCTTGTTGAGCGGGGCCACCGTGTTGGTGGCAAAAACGGCGCCATTGGTCAACACCGCCGCCGCATTCCAATTCTGCAGCCAGTTGGTCTTGGCGGTGTAGTCCTCGGCGGTGAGACCGCCGTCATCAAACCGGAACTCAGCCAGTTCGCCCTTTGTCACCGCGTTACCATAGATGCTCAGGATCCCCTTGATGTCATCGGGGGCCAGCGTTGCATCCCGGGTTCCGTCATAGAACGGATACATGACCGCTGTCGGGTCGTCTGAGTGCGCCATACCCAGGCAATGACCTTCCTCATGGGTCGCCACATACTGAAGGTCAATACCAGTCCCCAGCAACCCGTCCTTCCAGGTCTCTTCGGAATCCAGCAGGAAATCCCCGGCAATGGGTTCGGGATTAATATCGTTTGGATAATAGCCCATGCCCAATATGCCGGAGGGCCCATCAATCGTCTCCCAATCGATATCCATGGAGAAGGATTTGCCGGCTGTAGCAGTCTCGGTAAAGGTGAGCGCCGCATACTTGGCCCATCTGAACATGGCATCCACGACGGCTCGCTTGGCGACTGAGGGATCCAGATTCGAATTATAGTTTACAAAGTGATAGGTCAAGGCCGCCGAGCCGCGGCCCGGGCCATCCCACCCTTCGCCCCGGACTGCAAACGGAGCCATTTCAGCCCCACCAATCAGGTGTTCAGGCATGTGATAGACGGTCGCACCGGAGGTCAGGAATGACCCCGCCGGAGCCACCCAGCTTACGGCATTGTTCCCGGCCATCGCCGTGAGCTGCTGGTCATTGACCATCGCCACCAGGTACGTCCCGCCGATGTAACGGTTCTGATAGACCGTCCCGCCCGCTGCCTGGACGACCTGGATGGCGTCGGCAATGGGGACATCCTTGAAGAAGCTGACGAGGACATAGCGGGCCGAGTTGGTGCCCGTTGCATTCAGCAACGCGGATATCTTGTCGGAGGAATTCATCAAACCAGTCCATGTCACCTTCGATCCCAGCGACTCCAACTGCTTCGATGTTGCCTTGACGGCACGAACCCCGGGTGCGACGTAATTCAGGACCGTCATCCCGGCCTGGGTCAGCGCGGCTGTGTTCTTGGCGGACGCTTCGGAATCAAACTTGACCAGCATCCGAACCGGCTGGGAAGCCGCCAGAAGATTGGCCTCGGCGCTCAACCCGCTGTAAGTGTAGACAGTCCGTGTCTTGAGCGTGATGACATTTCCGGAGGAATCCATCGGTTGTCCTTCCGGAGCGTTGTAGCGGTCCGCGATTTCAGCTGCCGTCCTGGTCGACGACCAGATCCGGACATTGTCCAGATATCCCTTGAATCCATTAGAGACGGTTCCGGTCGAGCGGCTGGCCCCGATGGTCACTTCGTCGCCCCAATGCGCGGATGAATACCCGAACACCGTGGGAGGATAGTTGCCGATATCCTGTCTATAGGCGGCAAGTTTGCCGTTGACGTACAATGACAGCTTGTTGGAGGAGGAATCATAAACGCCAGCCACATGCGTCCAGACACCCGTCGTTGAGATGGCAACGCCCGCCAGGCTGTTGGTGTGATCCGACACCCCGGTTCCATCCAGGCGCGTCTCAGTCAGAACATTGCTGGCCGCAATACCATAGCGTGTATAGAGCCGCAAGGTACCCGGCGCACTGTTGGTGGTGAGTCCGAGCTCATAATTGATACCGTATTGGCCGGGCACCATACCATCCGCATACCGGCTGATAATGATCCCGCCCGTGCAATTGGTATCCGGCCTGATCCAGGCTTCCACCGTGAAGTTTGTGGACATCAATTTGTCGCTCGGGGGCACCACCAGGCGTGCCGTACCATTCAGGTAAACCGAACGCTGAATTACCGGGGAAAGCGGATTCAGCGGATCACTGGTGGTTTTCGGGCTTGAGCTTGTCGCCGGGCGGGTCAACGCCCAGACTGTATCCACCTGCCCCATCACTTCTTCCCAATCCGTCAGGCCGTCATCATCAGTATCCTTGACGTTAGGGAGGGTGCCGTGCTGGAATTCCTTGAGGTTGACCAGATGATCCCCATCGGCATCCTGCTCACCATCCGAGAGACCCGATGTCCCGGTATACTTGTTCCAGGGATCGGTGCCGCAGAGGTATTCCTGGAAATTGTTGAGACCATCCCCATCCGGATCGCCCTCGGCTCCATTCTCGCCGATACTGTCACGGGGATCCAATCCATGCGCCATTTCCCATTCATCAGGCAATCCATCCCCATCACTGTCGTAGGGCG
>CAZMSS010000162.1:0-6665 GCA_964568965.1 uncultured Verrucomicrobiota bacterium
CTTCGTTCACGATCATGGCGCGACCTTCCAGGTCCTGGCCGTTCGTGGCCGCAATCGCCGCCGCCGCTTCCGCATCGGTGCTCATCTCGACGAAGCCGAAGCCCTTGCCGCGACCGGTCATCCGGTCGATGATCACGTCAGCCGAGTCCACCTTGCCATGCGCGGAGAACACCTGTGCAAGTGTTTCACTCGTGACGCCGTAACTCAGATTGCCAACATACAGTTTCTTACCCATCTTCGATCTCCCTTTGGAGTACTCACGGATCCGTTATTTTGCTTTCTGGCTCCTATCGAAAGGGGTCCAACCTGGACCCATTTAAGGAGGAAGATCGAAATTCGTCGGGCTCTCTGGTTGCTTTAGGCAACACTGGCCGGCTCCTTCGTCAACCAACTTTTGCGAAATACTACAAGATTCCCCTATGAAAGTATAGCAACATGATATTTTTTATTATTTAAGAAAGGCCGAAATGGCGGCGTTATCGAAGCGGGGAATTTCGGGGTGGATCGATCCTGAGGTGTCGGTGGGACGGGTGAGAGTTTTCAGAAGGGCGTCAATCGCCGTCCCGGCATCAGCCTTGGGATGAACGGCCAGATACTGTGCGATCACATGGGCCGTATAGGCCGCGGCAATGGAGCTGCCGCCATACATTCCGGGCGGACCCTTGAATCCCACCGGCAAAGTTGCAAAACCCGGGGCTGCAAATTTGACGAAAGACCCGTAATTGGACTGGTTCCAGACATTCCCGTCAGGCGTAAGCGCTGCAACAGCAATAACATCCGGAAGGGCCGCAGGATAAAAAGGCCGGCCGGTGGGTTCGTTGCCGGCGGCGGCAACCAGAACGGCCCCCTGTTGCCGCGCATAGGCGATGGCATCGTTGAGGAATCCGCTGTCCGTTTCAGAGCCCCAGCTCATGCTGACAACCTTGGCTCCCTGCTCGAGCGAGAAGATCATGCTTTGCATCAGCGAAAATCCCGAGGTCAGCCCCTGGGCGTCCATCGTGCGGATGGGAATGATGGGAACCGAGGCGGTGCTGCCGGAGTCTGTGCCCGCCGGGCTGACTGCCCCGGCGGCGATGAAGGCCATCTGGGTTCCGTGCCCGAGGGGGTCGGAGATGGCCAGCCAGGGGGCCGTGGCGTCAAGCGAGGTGACCACTGCATTCTCCAGCGCGGCATTCGGCGTAAATCCGGTGTCAAGGATTGCCACCGCCGCTCCCGTGCTCGCCGAGACCGTCCGCGGTGAATTGCCCGGGGCCGAATCCCCGGATCGCACGGGGGTGATCGACCGGTAGACCTGGTTGGGTTCTGACCGGAGCACCAGCGGATCTTTGGCAAAGTCGTTCAGGATGTCGGCCAGATTGGAGCCCGGGGGGAGGCGGAGCCGGTAGATGCCCAGTGCGGGAATGCCGTCCATCGCCATGGCGCCGTGTTTCAGCAGCAGGGCCCTGAATTGTTCACGCGTAACGCCGGCCCGCAGGCGGAGCAGGATCTCGTTCTTGAGGCAGACGATGGAATTGGTTTGAGAGGTCTTTGTTTGCGCCACATCGGGGGGCGGGGCGGGGCGCGCGATGAGCGGGCGGCGGTCTCCGGGTTTGTAGACCAGCACTTCCGACAGGCGCTTCATCTTGCCCGCCGGTCCATCGAGGGTCTGCCAGCTCAGGGCATAGTCGCAGTCAGCCAGAAGCCGCTTGATGCCTTCGCCGATCTCTCGGTCCTCGAAGTTGGCCGTGATCAGCGGATTGATCCGGTCGTCCATCCCCACCCGCACCCCGGATTCCTGGAGCTGTGCCAGAATCTCGCTGAGCGGAGCCTGGTTGGCGTGGATGCTCAAGGTGTCCGCGGCCATGCGGACCTCAAGGGCGGGGAGGGTCCCTGCGGAAAATCCCAGCGACAGCCAACAAAAGACGATTCGAATGGGCTGTGACCAACGCATTCGTCCCTTGTATCACAAAGTCGCGGGGGGTGTAAACTCAGGCCACGTCGGTCGCCACCTGCTTCAGGGCCTGGAGGTCGAGCGCCTGGGCGAAGTCGGCGTCACAGTTGGCTATCACGGAGCGGATCTGGTTCGCGTCTGAACCCGCCGCCCGTATGGCCTCAACCTCGTCGGGCATCAAATCCACCTTGGTGCCGTTGTCTTTAACCAGCGAGCAGATTCCGGTTTCGGGGCACAATTCAATCGTTAGCTTTTCCATGGGGTCTCCTCTCATCATTCCTTTCATAATGATACAATAATAGTGTCATTACAAGCGGAATCTTACAGCCCGCCCGAGTCCTCTCCCCGTTCCCCTCTATATCGCCGCCTCAGCCGAGCAGTGTGGCGGTGGCTTTCAGGAGGTCGGCGGGTGAGTTGGAGGGAACGAACTTGTTCACGTTGACGAACTTGTCGCCCGGCTTGTTGATGCCGCTGGCGTCATAGAGGATGATGGAGATGCCCCGGGCGGTGGTGTAGTCGGCGAGGCTGGCGGCGATGGCGCTACCCGTGGTTCCGGCGAGCAGGGATTTGAGCAGGATCACGGCGGGCGTATGGTTCTGGAGGGTTTCCGCAAGGCTGTGGCTCTCGGTAATCGTGAGGGTCTCGTACCCCGCGATGGTGAATGAGGTTTTCAGGCGCATGTTCAGGATGGGATCATCCTCGAGGATCAGGACGATGCGGCGCTGTTTGGGGTTCGTGGGTGCCTCGGGTTTGACGACCTTGCGGGTCTTGAGGAGGATCCGTTTGACTTCCGTGAGCAGTTGGGCCGGATCGCTGGCCTTTGACAGGAAGCCCTCCACGGAGGTGGTTTGGAAGAACTGCTCCATGTTGGACCGCGCGGTGAAGATCAGGATGGGGAAGCGGGGTTTTCCGTCGGGGCCCGAGAGTTTTTTCAGGAGAGCCAACCCGGTCATGCCGGGCATACTGATGTCCAGGATGATCAGATCAGGCGGCTGGATCCTCAATAACTGGAGGGCCTCGTCGCCGCTGCGGGCGGTACTCACCTCATAGCCCTCAAGCCTCAGCTGATCCCCCACAACCAGGAGCAGGTTGGGTTCATCGTCAATGAGCAATATTCGTGCGGTGGTCATGGTTTGGTCTCCTTGTTGGATGCCGTCTGGAAAACAGTCATGCCGAGTAATGCGTTTTCGATGGTTTCCGTCAGCTCCGAGGAATTCCATGGCTTGGGGAGGGTGGGAATGGAGAAACGGGAGAGCACGTCGGACGTGCTTTCGTCCAAAGTGGCACCCGTGATCGCGATGATGGGAATGTAGCGGATGCTCGGGGACCCGCGCAAGGTGAGGATGACGGTGGTGCCGTGAACATCCTCGAGGATCAGGTCGAGGAGGATGAGGTCGGGTCGGCTCGCTTCTGCCGTAAGGATGGCTTCCTGACCGCTATCCACCGTAATGACGCGATAGCCGAGGTTGGTCAGGTGGAGTCTCAGCAGGTTTTGAATGGCCTGGTCATTATCAGCCACCAGGATGGTCGGGGCGGGAGCGAGGGGCAGGGTCAGGCTGATTTCCGTTCCTTTCTCCCGTCCCGGCGGGGGGCTTGACACGGTGAGGCTTCCGCCGTGGAGGGTGATAATCTCCTTTGAGATGGCGAGCCCGAGGCCGGAGCCGGAGGCATGGTTGCTGGCCCGGAAATAACGCTGGGCCACGCGGCTCACGGCGTCCGCGGGGATGCCGATTCCGTCGTCCGTCACGGTGATACGGGCGAATGCCTGTTCCGCCTCGGGGGAGGTGGAGATCGTGACTGTGCCGCCCGGGGGGGTGAACTTGATGGCATTGCCGAGGATATTCTGAAGCACCCGCTGGATCATGTTGGGGTCACAGTGTACGAAGGGGGTGCGGGGGTCGAGGGAGGCCGTCATGCTGATACCGGCGGCGTCCGTCTGGGGGCGAAGGGTTTCCATGCATCGCGTGACCAGGTGCCCGAGCGGGGTGGTGATGCGGGCCAGGGTCAGGGACTGGTTGTCCAGCTTGCCGAGGTCCAGGATGTCGTTAATGGTGCTGACCAGGCGCTGGCACTCGCTGTCGAACAATTTCAGGTAGCGGACGGCATGGTTGGGGAGGGGCCCGGCGATTCCCTTGAGGAGATTCCGGATGCCGTACATCATGGAGGTCAGGGGGGTCTTGAGTTCGTGGGAGACATTGGCCACGAACTCCGACTTGGCCTGGTTGTTCTGCTCCAGGCGGATGACGGCCGAGCGCAGTTCGTCCTCGATCTGTTTGCGCTCCGTGAAGTCATGAAAGATGCTGAGGAGATATTTTGTTCCACTGAGGAGGATGGGACGGGTACTGATGAGGATGTTCCGGATCTCGCCGGAGCGGGTGCGGTGGAGGGTTTCAAATACCTCGGCGCCCTCATTCAGGACCCGCTTGATGTGCTGGCTGCACTGGTCCGGGGTTTCCCGCGCCTCGATGTCGCTGAGGGACATCTTCTGGAATTCCTCGCGGGAGTAACCGAGCTGACGGCAGGCCTGGGTGTTGAATTCGATGAAGGCGCCGGTCGGGATGGCCATGAGGGTGATGGCGTCCATGGCCTCCTCGAAGATGATGCGATAGCGCTCCTCGGCTTCCCGGAGCTGGCGTTCGATGGTTTCACGCTGGTCGATCTCCTGCTGGAGGGCGGTGATGGCATCGCACAGTTCGGCGGTTCGAGCCTCGACGCGTTTCTCAAGGTTGTCGCGGGCCGCGCGCAATTCGCTTTCCAGCCGGGTGCGGTGCAGGGCGTGGCGGATGACACGCTCGAGCATATCGGGGGCATATTTCCCCTTTACCAGGTAATCGGCGGCACCCGCCTCGATGGCGGCATTGTCGATGCCCCCCGTATCCGTCGCGGTCATCATGATCATGGCGGCCTTGCTGCCGAGCTGCAGGGCGGTCTGGATCAGGTCAAGCCCGTTCCGCTCGTCCAGCGTGTAATCGATGAGGCAGACATCATAGCCGCCGGAGTGAATGCGAAGGAGGGCATCCTGGTAGGTTGCCGACCAATCCGTGACGAAGGCCGAAAGGGTGCTGTGGGCCAGCTGCTCGCGGACAAGCCGCGCATCGCTCTCGCAATCATCGACGATTAACACTTTGACGGTTTCCATGCTCAATTCGGGCCTACTTTTGAATATCACTGAATACCTGATAGCTCAATAAATCCGGACGGCGGTGAAATCAAGAACAAAGCGGAGGGAGAACGCCGGGTTTTATTTTTTTCGGCATTTTTTTGTTTTGACCTCTATCGGTCTCGCTCTATACTGCCTCGACTGTCGTTAAGGGTTCTTGGGTCCGGGTTCTTGCTGAGGAGCTCCTTATGAAAACCGGTTGCATGGCTGGAAAGATCATGGTTTGCGTCGCACTGGCTTTGGTGCTGGGCGAGGGGGGGGCGATGGCGCAAGCGCGCCCGGGCAAGGGCATTCCCGTCAATGCGGGCAAGAGTGGTGCGGGTGGCGGTATTGTCCGGATCCGTCAGCTGACAGGGGTTGGTCCCCGAGCCCTCATGAAGAGTCCGGATTCCTCCGGTAACCGTCACGGGATTCCTCGTGAATGGGTTGAACTGGGTGTCCAGTTTGAGTCCGAGCCGGACTGGATGGATGAACTCTCGGTGCAGTTTTTTGTCTTGTTGAAGAGTCGCGAGACCGGCGAACTTACCCTGCTCAAGGGGGGCGTGAATTATGTGGATGTGGCGCGCGGACGGGGGCACCTTGGCTGTGCCTATGTTCGCCCGGCTGCCCTGACCCGGTATGGCGACGTGCTGGGCGTGGCGGTGGAGTTCACAGCGAAGGGTGAAGTGGTAGCCTCGCTCTCGGAGGGAAAGCTCGGTCCAGGCAAGCCGTTGCCTCAGGATTGGTGGAAAAACGAGAAACTGGTCCCCAAGGAAGGGTATGTCGTGGATAAATCAAAAACCCCGTTTGCCCTTGTCAATTTTGATGACTATGAGGCTCTGAAGTAGGTCGCTATGTTTGGATCAGACCGCATTCTGGCGTTGGATATCGGGAACAGCAAGCTGGTGATTGCTGAATTCCGGGTCATTAACTCGAAGAGCCTGGAGCTGGTCAACTATTCGGTGTCCCCCCTGGGGTTCGACCCGGAAACGACCATGGATCCCTCGGCGTACATTGTCGCCGGGATCCGTGAAGCGATGCGCAACAGCGGCATCCGTCCGGGTGCCGTGGCGGTTTCCGTGTCGGGTCAGATGGTCTTTCCCCGTTATGTAAAACTGCCTCCGGTGACGTCCGACAAGATTCCCCAGATCGTCAAGTACGAGGCCCAGCAGAATGTGCCCTTCCCGATGGACGAAGTGGTGTGGGACTACCAGCTGGTGGGGCAGGAGTCCGGTGAGCTGAGCGTCCTGCTCGTGGCGGTAAAGGGCGAATTGGTCAAGAACCTGACCGATTGCGTCGAGGCGGCCGGGCTGGATCCCGTTCTGGTCGATGTTTCGCCCCTGGCCCTTTACAACGCCGTGCGCTACAACTATTCCGACCTGCCGGGATGCACGATGATCCTGGATATGGGCGCCCGCTCCACCAATGTGGTGTTTGTCGAGGGCACGAAGATTTTCAGCCGCAGCATTCCGGTTGCCGGCATGGCCATCACCAAGGATGTGATGAAGGAGTTCGAGCTGTCCTTTGAGGAGGCTGAGCAGCTCAAGGTGGCCCACGCGTTTGTGGGCTTCGGCGGGGTGTACGAGGGGCATGAGG
>CAZMSS010000163.1:0-6625 GCA_964568965.1 uncultured Verrucomicrobiota bacterium
CGCCAGATGTTGTCTTTCCATTTCTCCCAACCGGTCACCGGCACACCGCCATACAATTCGGCAGTGGCACCGGCTTTTGCGCCCTTGACGGTCAGGCCGCTGTCGCGCTCATCGAGGGTGAGCTTGCTGGCATTGAAATAGCGGCCGGGGGCTAACAGAATAGTGTGCCCTGCCCCGCCTTGTGCCCGCGCCGCGTCACGTGCGGCGGCGAGCGTGGCAAAGGGCTTTCGCTTCGTGCCTGAATTGCTGTCGTTACCGTCAGGTGCAACATGAAATGTCGCGGCCATCAACGCATGAGAGGCAGATAACATTGAAACCATGAATATCAATCCCATCCGCCTGCAGCTACCGTCAGTCATATTCCATTCCTTTCCCGTATCAAATAACGCTTCCCTTTTTTCGTCTCAAACTTCAGCAAGGATTCTTTTGTCGCCGCGATCTTCTTTTTACCGCACAGCACGGCAACGTCCTTGCCCGGCCATGGATTACGGATGCGGCATTCGCCGCCGAGCTGGCTGATGATTTCGACAAAGCGGATGGTCCCGCCTTTCATTTCAGAGCTCACCAGAAATCCGCCCTTGGCCTGGAGCTGGAACGACACGTCCCATTTGCGCGGCCAGCCCGCCATCACCCGGATGATGGGCTTTTCCACCGGCGAGGGCGCGATGGAGAGAAGCAGCGCCGCATTCACCGCCTGCAGGAATATGCCCTGCCCCTGCATGGTGGAACTTTCCGCACGAGGCAGATGGCAGCCCTTGGTCATCGGCACCTTGGCCATCTGCTGCGGCAGCACTTTCTCGAACAGGTCGGGACGCCCCATCAGCGCCGGCAGGATCGGATAGTAGCCGCAGCCGTACTGCAGCCCCTTGACCGTGCCCGGATGGTTATCCAGCGTGGCCATCGCCACCGCCCATTCATTCGTGTCAGACGACTCAAGGGTCAGCACATCGAAATCGCCGCGAACCGGCCCCATGCGCGGACTCTCGTCAGCCATGTTATCGCGGACACGGCCGTGCGGGGGCAATCCCTGCGCCCAGGTGCCGGCCCCGAGCCCGCCAACCGCTCCGAAAATCTCCGACCTGGGATACGGGGCGAGGTTGTCCAGAACCTCCTGCCACTCCGCCCGCTTGTCGGCATCCACGTCATATTTTTTGGACAGCGCAATGGCGAGCGGGAACACCCCGCGGATGCCGGCGAGATCCTCGATGATATCCTTGCCCCAGTAAATATGCTCATGCAGTTCTGTGCCGTACAAATGATATTTCCCGTCCGCCTCCTTCTTGAGAATGACTTTGCCTTCCGGCCCGTTGTCGTCGCCCCCGGCATACTGGCACCCGGCCTTGAGGCCGCAGTAGAACTCGGCGGTCGCCCGCGCGGCCGGATAAACGTGATCCTTGAGCCACTTCTCATCGAGTGTGTAGAGATATTTACGGTAATAGAGGGCTGTGAACTTGGCCATGTTGTAGGTGTTGCGCGTGGTCCAACCGCCACCCATCAGCGACATCATGGGTTGCCGCTTGCCCTGGGGCTTGTGCACGCCCTCGGGCAGAATCTCGGGCCCATCCCAGCAGGACGTCTCTGGAATAAACCAGCCCCGGCTGTTCCAGCTGCGCAGGGCGGAATTGGCGTAGGCATCGAAGTTGCGCATATTCCAGCGAAACACCGGCTCCAGCAGTTCGCCATGATTGGCGGCATATTCCCAGCCATGCTGGCAGCTTTGATTATACCACCAGAAGTTCTGGGCCCAGTCGCGCTTGTCGCCATCCTTCACAAAGATCATATCGTTGAACTTGGCCGGGAAATTGCCGCGCATTGAAATGCCTGCCACATAAATGCTCCACGTGTAAAGCCTGGACATCTCATCCACGACAGGCGAACCGGTCATGCTGACAAAACTTTTTGTCCAGAAATCATGCCAATAGTTCTGATTCTGTTCCAGCAACTTGGCGAACCCGGCTGCTGCAGCCGCATCGAGATCCTTCTTCGCCGATGCCTTCACCGTGTCGAAGGCGTCCTCCTTGCTCTGGCCCAGAGCGATCAGCACGACCAGCGAACCCTTGCCGGCAGGTGCCGTCAGACGGATGGTTTGATCATTGGGCATGCTGGCGACGGCGGCGCGCCCAAGCACCCGCGCACGCAAGGCGGTGAAGGAATTCATCTCCGGCAGGAGCGGCCTGTCCGCCTTCTCGCGGAACGCCTGGGTCAACTCGATGTCCGCACCGCTGGCCGCGATCGCGGAGGTGGCCGTATGCGGGCCGGACACATCAACCGGCTGGCGCAACATCCTCAAATCCACCGTGATCGGCTGGGGCTCGCTGCGTTCATCAATAATCTCAATGGCAATCACATCCTTGCTGTGCCACGCCAGTGAACGTGTTCGAACACCCGTACCTGCAACATCAGCCACCGCATCATAAACGGCCAGGTGATTGCTGACCGAGGCCCCGGCAAAGACATTCCCGCCAAAATCAATATCCACAAGCCCGCAGCCGTTGCAGTAATACGTATGACCGTCCCTGTCCCGGACAGCCGCCGAGGAATTCCTGAACGCGAAGACGTCGGTATGATTCACCTGCATGTGCAGTTTCGATTGCTCCGGGTGCGTCCAGACCAGAGTCCCGACGCGCCCGTTGCCAATCGGCAGACCGCGCTCGTTGTTGAGATCGCCCAGCGGTCCTCTGAAATCCAGATCAGCCTTCGAAACAAGCTCCTTGAAATCCACCGACATCATGGACCCGACCCGGGTCAATCGCCCGTCCGCGGCAGCCATTCCCTTGGGAGGAAACACCAACCCAACGGCAAGAACGAGAACACAAAAGGAAATGGCATTCTTTGTTTTCATATTCACCTTTCACCAACCACATTCTTTCCAAACATTACACCGCTGTCATTGAAGCTGTCCACCACAAACCAGTAGTCCAGACCGCCGGTCAAACCTGAGATTACCGTACTGGTTCCATCCCGCACATCCTGGCTGTGATAGAGCTTGTCCTTGGCATGTCCCCAGCGTACCACGTAACCGGTCGCACCGTCTGCCGCGGGCCACGAGACCCCGGCCTGGACCGCATCCTTGCCGTCCCCCCGCTTCACGACAGGAGCCGCCACCGCGGCAGGCGGCTTGCCCAGCCCGCTGCCGAACACCCGCAGATCGCGCACCGCGAATTTGCCGTGGCCGGTCATGCGGATATTCGTGAGCTTTACATGGCGGGCCATCACCGGTTTCTCAAGCTGCACATAGTCATGTGGGACATCGCGATCATTGGCGCTCTTGTCCACCAGCATCTGCCAGCGCTGGCCGTCGTCGCTGGTTTCCAAGGTGTATTGGTGAGAGTTTGCATCGCCCAGGTTGCGCCTGGTGACGCGGACATCCTGTTCCGAAAAATTCACCTGCAGGGCGTTGATGCGGCAGGGCTTGCCGAGATCCACCGCCAGCCACTCACCCTTGTCGCCCGTCTTCGCGCTCCACCAGGTCCTGATGCTCTCGTCGAAGGCGTGTTCAAGCGGATGTTTCTCAAGCGTCGATGACGCGGTCGCCTGCTTCTTATGGGACAGCAGCATCCAGCCCACCAGGTTGCCGCCGGGGCCGGCCTTGCGGCCACCCACCCCGCGCTGCGGCAGATCGCCCAGGTACGTGTCCGTATACAGCATGTCCTTGTCCGAACCGGCAGGATAGAGCGCCACCCGCCTCTCGAAGATGTGGAACACAGAGGTGTCTGCCGTGACCACGCGCCAGTCGTTACCCTCCGTGTCTGTGAATGTCCCCGAGTTGCCGGCGCCCCCGCCGAAGCCCACGGGACGATACGCGACCGGATTCGCAGGTGAATACGTGAACGGCCCCCAGGGCGACTTGGACGTATAGGCGACATCGCAATAGAAAGGAAGGTCACACCGCACGGAAATCTGCAGGTGATAGATGCCGTTGCGCTTGGTCATCAGCGCACCCTCGCCGGTCTTGTTCGCAATCGGCTTGAGCGGGCCAGGATCAGCGGGGCCGATGCGGAAGTACCCCTTGTCATCCGGCTGCGCGTCGCCCTCCGGCATGCAGGGCTCCGGTCCGCGCACCGCCTTGAAGTGATTCTTCGGGTCGAGTTCAGTCACGTAGATGCCGCGCTCCGGCTTGAAGCCGACGGCATAGAGATAGACCTTGCCGTCTTCATCGGTAAAGATCCATTCGTCATTGGCCACACGCGCCCGGTCGCCGACCCGCTCGAAGGTCCCCTTCTTCGGGTCGATGAAACGATAGAAGGCGTCGACTTGCTGGCTGTAGACGAGCGCCCCATCGACCACGGATGCCGCCGGGTTGTAGCCCCATACCGGCAGCTCCTTCTCCGGAAAACCGTTGGGGACATGCTCGCCATCGCCGACGTAGCCGTAGTTGTCATGACTCTGCACCAGATTCCAAGTGATGAGGTCCGGCGACCACCAGTAGCCCGCGCTCTTGGAGGGAAACAGGTAATAAGCCCCCTTGAACGGCACGATCACCGGATCAGCCGCCTCGCGGCCGGTCCCTGCGTCAGGCCTGAAACAGTAGTCCAGATTCATCGGATTGCAAAATGTGCTGTTTGTCGCAACCTTTTCAGGCGGCACAATCGTTTTGGCCGCCTCCACAACACCACATGTGAGAAACAACAAAACAGAAGTTATTGTGCGTGAAATCATAGTCCTAACTCCCTTGCCTGCGCCTTGACAAACGCATCCGCCTCGGGGCAACCCGGCGACTTCATTGCAACTCCATCCCACTTTATCTCATGCCCGACGCGGATCGCCACCAGTCCAGCCAGGCCCACCTCGGTGATATGACCACCAACATCAAAGGGCGAGAATGTTTTCGCACCGCCCCTGCAGGCCTCTGCCCATTCCTTCATGTGACTATTACCCGGCGCGCGAGGCAAGGTCACCGGGATCGCCTTTGCTGCCTCATGATTATCGGCGCCACGGAATTTCGGCTCGCCTTTCATCCTGACATAACAGTCGGTGTTCCATCGACCGGCCGAGAGAGTGCCCTTTTCGCCCACCAGCATACAGCCACCATCCGGCACCTGGCCGAAGGTTTCCGCCATGCCTGCTGTCACCTCGGCCGGAGGCCGGCCGCCACCGGAAGAAAACCTGATCGTGACAGGACCTTTGCCTGCCCGCGCGGGAAACTCGTAATCGACCTTGCACGAGGTCGGGAAACTCTCCTTGCCCAGCTCGGTCGCCGTCAGTCCGATCCGGTCCGGAAAATCCAATTCCAGAGCCCGCACCGGCAGATTGAAGTTGTGGCAGCAGAAATCCGCGATTGAACCGCCCCCGAAATCGAACCAGCCGCGCCAGTTGTTTGGATGGTAAATCTCTTTCTTATAAGGCCGCACCGGCGCAGGTCCCAGCCAGAAATTCCAGTCAAGTCCATCCGGTACCGGATCTGAGCCGTCAGGCCGATTCACACCATTGGGCCAGCCGTGCGCCGGCTCCCAGATATAAACTTCCCTCACCGCGCCAAACAATCCCGCCTGTACCAGCTCAATGCTCCGGCGGAGATTTATCGACGCGCTGCCCTGATTGCCCATCTGGGTGACCACTTTCGACCGCTTCGCCAGTCCGGCCAGCGCGCGGGCCTCGCCAATCGTGTGCGCCAGCGGCTTTTCACAGTACACATGTTTCCCTGCCTGGATAGCCGCAGTAGCGATCAGGGCATGCCAGTGATCAGGGGTCGCGATGATCACCGCATCAATTGACTTTTCACGGTCAAGCATCTTGCGGTAATCCGAGTAAAACTTCGATGACGCGACAACGGGCCCCTGCCGTTCCCTGGTTACGGCAACACGCGCCTGGTCCACGTCACAAAGTGCAACAATGTTGTGCCCAAGCGATGCCGCTTCTGCCATGTCAACCTGCATCATATTGCCCAGGCCTATGCAGGCGATATTCAGCTTCTCGTTCGGCGATTCGCCCCCCCAGACACGTGACGGCAGAATCAACGGCATGGCAAAAGAAACGGCGGTGGTTTTTGCGAGCGTGCCGATAAATCTCCTGCGATCCATGGAATCATGTTTCATAAAATCTCCAACTCCTGAGTTTCCCGACGTATCATTTCCAATATTTATCTTTCGGGATATTCCCGTTCGGCCCAATAACCGATAACTCAATAACTCTGGCGGCCCTATGGGACGCCAGTGAAACTATTTCTTCACTTCCCGCGTCACGACCTTGTCGGCGGCCATTTCTTCCGGCTTGGGCGCGGGCAGCGTGACCTTGCCAGTCGCGGCCCACTCGGCGCCGCGCTGGAGGGTGACCTGAAAACCCACATCGGCCATGGCGTCGGGGTTGTCGCCCAGCACATCGTGAAAGACGCGGCCTTTGCCGTAGCCAATCGTCATGAGGATCGGCTCGATCTCGCCGGTGCCGCCGGTTGCGGTGGTCGACATGGCGTTAGCCAAGACCGTGAGATTCGTACACGGGCCGCGCAGCCGGCCGTAGAGTTCATCCTTGGCATGCATCCAGCTTGCGGGCAGCCCTTTGGTGATCGGATGGTCAGGCACGATGATGTTCACCAGATACGGGCATTGCGCGCCATGGGTGCCGGCACTGCCAGGGGTGGTGGCGTCGAGCACCCTCTTGCCGTCGCGCCAACGGATCATCGGCCCGG
>CAZMSS010000164.1:0-6612 GCA_964568965.1 uncultured Verrucomicrobiota bacterium
TGCGAGCCATTGACATTCTCGATCTTCTGGGCGATTTCCATCACGACGAACTTCTTGGCATTGATGCGCGGGGTGACGACCAGGGAGAGCCCCACCTTGCGTGATTCGACGTTGGGGACGGCTTGAGCTGCGTTGCCGGTGCTGCTATACCCCGTATAACTGACGCCCTTGTAGAAATAGCGTTCTTCGGAGACATCAATCTTGGCCTCCTTGTTGTCGGTGGTGAGGATGACGGGGGACGCGAGGATTTTGGAACGGTTGTCGGTGGCGGACATTTTAATGACGGCATCAATGTTGAGTCCGAACTGGGTGAAGTAATAGGTGAGCCCGGCGCCCGCCCCTACGGAGGATGCGGAGTTCAGGGTTGTGGCGTTCACAGGGGTGCCTTTGCCGCCTCCCCCGCCGCCGGCAAAGGCAAATTGCGCGTCGCGGCCATAGTTTTCCTTGTTGTAGGCGATCAGGGAGCGCTGAACCCAGTCGACCCCGCGTTCCAGGGACTTGTCGAGCGAGACCTGCATGATGACGGCTTCGATCAGCACCTGCGAGAGCATCACGTCCATGCTTTTCAGGAGATCCTTCAGGGTGAGGAGGTCGTTCTTGCTCGCCATCATGATCAGGGCGTTACTCCGCTTGTCGGCAAGGATCTTGATGTTTTCAGCGGAGAGCTGCCCGATTTTGGTTTTACCTTCGGCGCCTTTCCCGGAGGACAAAGCGCGCTGCTGATCGATGAATTCCTGGAGCTGGAAGCTGCGGGGTTCCTCGGCGGGTTTGGTGGCGGTCGTGGTGGAGCCGGGAGCCTGCCCGGGCGTTGTGGCGCCGGTGGTCGTTGTGGTTGTGCGCTTAGTGGTGGAACTCTTGGTGGTGGGGGTCGAAGCGGCTCCGATCAGGGCGTTCAGCATGGACGCCACTTCCTCTGCATCGGCGTATTCTAGCCGGATCACCTCGACGGCAACATCCGGGGCTGTAGCCACATCGAGTGCGCTTACCACCTGCTCAAAGAACCGCATGTTCTCCTGTCGGGTGATGATGATCAAGGAGCCGGTCCGGTCATCGGCGATGATTTTGACGTTTCCCCTGATCATCCGCCCGTCTTCCGGCTCGCTGTCTGTCGTTGAGGCGGCAGTAGTGCCCGAGGGGGCGGTGGGGCGGGCACGTATGACTCCGGGAATAGTCGGGATAACCGGGGTTGTGTCAACACCCGGTGAGCCGGAGTCCCTGAGGCGTCGCACGGTGGGCTGTTTTTCTTTTTCTTTCTGGTCGGCGATGATCTCCTCCAGCTTGGTTTTGACTTCCGAGGCCTTGGAGTTCCGCATCTGGAGGATGTGGATGGACTCCTTGATGTCGAGGGGCTGGTCAATCCGGGTTAGAACATCCTTGATCCGGTTGATGTTGATCGCGGCGTCGGCCACGAGCAGGCTGTTGATCCGCTCCAGGGGGAGGATTTTTCCGTAGGGATGGATCAGCCCCTGGATCGCTTTCTGGGCTTCCGCAGGGTCGATATTTTTAAGAGGGATGACTTCGCTGACCAAATCGTCGGTTTCCGGGTAGCTGACCTGATCCACCTGATTGGACTGGATACGAAGTCCTTCCGTGGGGGCGCTGGTAATCGGAACAGCCTTGACGAACTTGTCGCCCTGGTTGATCAGGGCGATATTGTTCATGGCAAGGACGGTCTTGATGGCTTGAATAGCCTCGGGGACCGTGAGTTCGGACTGGCTGCGCAAGGTTATGGTGGCATTGACCGCGGGCGCCTGAAGGAGGGTCCGTCCGGTCAGTTCGGAGCAGTAGTACTGCAGTACCATGTCCAGCGAGGCGGCGTTGAATTTGAGTTCAACCGTGCGGTTGGTGTCGGTTTTCGCCGGTGCGGTGCGGGCTACGCCCGCGGGAGTTGCGGGACCCGGGGGGAGGGCCGGCATCTGTGCGAGTGCCTGATTCGTCATGAATAAGGCGCCGGCCAGCGCCATCACGCCAAACCGCCATTGTTGCTTACGGAGAAAGGACGTCATTTTTCGTGCCCTTGCTTTCGGTTTTTTTCTCACCACCCGGGGGCGGAAGCCTGGAGTACGAGCAGTACACCGTGAAGCCCCCCCGCAAAACCTTCTTTTCGTTGGGTGAAATCGTCAATTGACTGACGTCTAAAATAACATCTTCCTTTTGAATATCAAACAGGAAACGGGTCAGGGCTTCCAGTTTGCCCTCCCATTTGCAGTTGACCGCCACCTCGTACATGTTGCCCCGGAGGGTCTCCTTCTCGGCTTCCCGGCTGATCAGGGTGAGTCCGTTGGCCTTTGCGAGGCGCTCGATGAGGATCTGGAGGTCGGTGGTTACATCCTTGCCCTGGGGGTGGGTGGGCAGCTTCTTCTTCAATTCGGCGAGATTGGCTTCCCAGCGGGACGACTGGGCAATCAGGCGTTTTTGATTTCCCACCTGGCGCAAGGCATCAGCCTTTTTGCCGTCGATGATTTTCCATTCCTTCAACTCGGGTTCGACCATCAGGTAGGTGAGGCCACCCAATGCCACAAAGCCTGTAATCCATAATAGCACCATTTCCCGGGGAGATATCTTCATCGTTTTTCACCTCCGGGCAGTGTGCAGACGATCTTGAATTCCTCGCCCTGGGGGATGTGCCGGGTCCGGGGAAGTTCCGTGGCCGTGAAGAGTTCGGAGCGTTCCATGTCTTTCTTGAAATCGGCGACGAGGGAATACGTGTCCGCCTGGCCGGTCATCTCAAGTGATTTATTCTTAATGTAAGTGAAGGATCGGAGCTCAATGCCGGGAGGCAGCTTGTCGCTGACCTCCCTGAGGCACTCCAGGCCCGACCGGGAACGGTCGAGATATTTCAGCAGATCCTGTGTCCGGTCCCGGATGGCCCGCACCTTGTCCGAGGGGCCCTTGAGTTCACCCAGTTCCTTTTCCAGCGAGGAGACTTGCTGCTTCTGAATCTGGATGCCGCCAAAGAGAACCGCCATCCCGCACAGCCAGGCTCCGGCGACCAGGAGCGAGGAGGCGATCATCCGGCGGCGTGTCCGGCGTGCGGCTTCCGTCTCCTGCCAGGCCTTGGGCGCGAGGTCCATGGTGTTGCGGGTCCGGTTTTCAGCACGGCGTAAAAGGCCTTCGGAAAGTGGGGGCAAGGTGTCCAGGGAATGGGGGTGGGCGGTCACGGAGAAGTTCTCCGAGAACTGCTTCAGGAGGGACTCCGGTGCCTCGCCCTGATGCCAGACGGAAATCTCGGCCAGATGGCTGCCGTTCGGATCCAGATCCAGCGAGGAGAGTGTGAAGATGGTTTCCCGGGCGATTTCCTCGTCGACCTCGCTGGGCGGCAGGTCTTCCATCCCGCTCAGGGATCGCATAGCCACGGGAATGCCGGCGGTGGACACGATGATATCGCAGGCGGAATCCTCAAGGATCAGGAAGATCTGGGAGCCTGCCTGATGAACCTTCCCGGAGTCTTTCAGCAGCTGCCACCAGCCCAGCATATTGATGTCCACCCATTTTGGCTTGATCCCCGCGGCGCGGAGCCCGGCGGCAAGCTGGTCGAGGGTGTCGGTCCTGATGGCGCTTAAGAGCAGGCGGCTACGCCCCTCATGGTCGGCCAGCAATTCGTAGGAGATGGCTGACTCCTCGACGGGGAAAGGAGAGAACTTGTCGACCTGAAGTTCCACCATGCTGGAGAGTTCCTCGGGGCTGCCTGAGGGTAGCTCGGTGATACGCAGGAGCACCCAGGAGGCAGGGATACCGATACTGACCGGCGCGGGAAGGTGTCCGCAGTGCTTGCGGATATCTGTGACGAGGCGGTCCCGCTCTGCCTTCATCCCGTCCAGAAGGGTCTTTTGGTTTTCACCCAGATCCAGGGAGGCGGAATGTGCGGATGGCGGCGCTTCTTTTTCGCCGGTCTTGTGCCGGATGAGCCACTCCAGGGAGCGGGCACGCACAGCCAGACTTGTAAGGGCTTTAACCGCCATAATCACCGTTTATCGTCGTATTGCCGGCATCGTTGTTCCCGAGATCTGGGTCCCGAGCATGGCGGTGATCCGGTATTCCACGCCATGGTTACGTCCCGTAGAGCGGATCCGGAGCACCGAGGATGCTGTTCCCACCAACGCCCGTAGCCGCTGCTGCTCCTCGGGCGTCAGTCTGGCCAGATCCGGGACCCGGCCAAACAGGTTGTTAACATCCGTAAAAAAGTAATCTTCACTCATTTCCGCGCCGCCTGTCAAACCTTCTCTGCCCCCGCGTTCCCGTTCCGTGATAATGGCATCGGCCAGGGTGTCGTCAATTCCGGGTAGGGTCATCAAAACCCGTTTGCCCGCCGCATTGATGTTTACCTGCTCCCCCGTTTCGGGGATGGCCGTCAGGAGGTCCGCGATGCCGGTGATGACGAGACTGTTGGTGTTCCCGTCCTCGGCATACCCCCCATAGAGGATGGCTGGCGTAAAGCCCTTGATGAGAAGAAGTTCCTCGATGGTGTCGAGATTGGCCAGTGTCCCCGCAGGTGTTGCCGAGCCGGTGCGGACCGCAGGGCCCGTGGTGGATGAGGTTGCGGCGCGGCTGATGGTGGATTTGCTTGTGTGACCGCGTGCCTTGTAAGGCGGATTAAGGTGGCTGTAATAGTCATCGGTTTCAGCCCCGTCAAGGTTGGGCTGGTCATCGGCGTCACGCCAGTCATTGAAGCAATCGATCAATTCCGGCCATAGCTCTTCGGGAACCCCGCTGACTTTTAAAATGCGCTCCCAATCGTCGTCCTTCAGGGCATTGATGTTCCGGAGCGCCGGTTCAGGAAGGATATCCAACGTGAAGGACCCCTCGCCGAGCGTTTCGGTCAGCCCCATGATGGCATAGCCCTGGCGGAGGCGCTTGGCGGAGGAATACCAGTATTTCCCCTTCATTTCCGTGGTGTCGCCCTTGCCTTTGACTTCCGAGCTGTGGGAGAGAAGGGCCTGGGCGTATTCGATACCCGCTTTCGCGAGATACTCGGATTTGAGCTTTTTGCGCAGATACGACACGATTTTAGCCTCCACGTGCATTTCATAGGCGAACCCGCCAATCAGCACGGAGAGCAGTGCAACAACCCAGAGCACGATGATTAAGGCGGAACCCCGTTTCATCGCATCCCCTGTCTGGCGATGGGAATGTCCACCAGTCGCCGCATTTCGATGGGAGGGTCCCCCTCGCTCAGGGGTTTCAGGAAGAGGGTCACTTCAATAAAACGCGGGAGGTGATTGGTTAGGTCGCCTCCCGAAACGCATTTCCCCTCCCATTTATCCAGCCACTCGATCTTCTCATTTTCAAAGTCATTGGTCGCGACCTGGATGTTCAACCCGACAACACGGTCGGAGAGGAGTTGCGGCTCAAGTTGGTCGGGTTCGAAATCCTCGGGCTGGAGATACTCGTCACCCCAGGCCGTGAAAAGCGCCCCCCGGGTTCCTGCCCGGTCACTCCCGATGAAGAACCGGATGTGGTGGAATGTTTTCGCCATATAGGAGTCGGATCCCACCAGCTCGGGCCCTTCCTTGACCCATGACAGACTGTCCTCGCTGGTCCCGCCACTGCCGTTTTTCTTCAGGATCAGGCCGTCCTGGGGACCCCGGTAGCGAGCCGACCGCAGCGCACCGACAAGCTGCTCGATGACGAAATCCCCGGCGTGAAGATCCTTGCTCAATTCCGTTCCGCGCTGCCAGGCCTTGCTGACCGCCGCCAGCAGGCTGAACGCCGCGGCACAGACCAGCGTCATGATCGCCAGAGCCACCAGAATCTCAATGAGGGTGAAGCCGCGGTGGGGAGAACATCGAACATTCAACATTGAACATTCAATGGGGGAGCTCGAAAACAGCCGCGCGCCTGTCCGGTGTTCGATGTTGAATGTTGACTGTTCGATGTTCATGTTCCTAGAACCCTGTCACATCATTGGTGTAATACAGGTATGTCGTCACTTCCTCGAAGGCCGCGTTGCCCTTGGCCGACCAGGTGACCCGGCTGCTTACGATCATCAGGTCTTCCTTGTCGGGGCTCCGTTCGGATTTGCGCTGGTAACTGTAGCCGGCGGAGTACTCAATCGGGCCGACGTTCAGGTTCAGGGGCTTGAGGTCCTTTTCTCCCTTTTTCTGGACCACCAGGAGAGGATATTCCAATTCGCCGATTTCCAGGATGCGGCGGGCCTCGTAGTAATTCTTTGCTGTGCGGACCACTGCGAGGCAGCGCGAGGTCGCGGTCATCAGGACCCCGGCGGACACCGTCAGGATTGCCAGCGCCATCAAGACCTCAATCAAGGTCATGCCAGCCCTGCCCACCATGGCGCGCCGTAGCGTACCCGCGAAGGCGGCTGCCCTCTGCCCACTGCCTGCTGCCCTCTGCCCACTGCCCACTGTCTTCACTCCCCCTCTTTTCTCACCTTGGCCGAGGCGACGGCATCCACGGTGATGACCATGACGCTGCCGAATTCGTCAGTCACCCGGACTTCGTAGGGATTGCAGCGCCCGTTGGTTTGGTAAATGATGGTAGCCGACTCATCCGATTGCCCCTGCCGGTGTTCAACCGTTACGGAGTCGATCCGGACAGCATCCAATTGCCGGACCAGGGTGATCGGGGGAGGGGCACTTGATGCAGGTTCATTGG
>CAZMSS010000165.1:0-6523 GCA_964568965.1 uncultured Verrucomicrobiota bacterium
GAAGCGCTGTCACTGGCTAAAGCAGGCCAAATCCGCGCCTGATAAAGAGGGTGGTTATTGGTTATCTGGTATTTGGTTATTGGGAAGCTCCTAACAACAAATAACGGATAACCGATAACTATGAATAAAATGGCACATAGTAGCCCCATTCCGCTCAAGGTGGCCCTCACCATCGCCGGCTCGGACAGCGGGGGTGGCGCGGGGATCCAGGCCGATCTGAAGACCTTCACGGCGATGGGCGTCTTCGGAACCTCGGCGATCACCTGCATCACCGCCCAGAATCCCGATGCCGTGACGGGGATCGAAGCGGTGTCGCCGAAACTCATCATGGCCCAGATCAAGGCCGTCACCCGGGGCTTTCCCGTGGCGGCGACGAAAACCGGCATGCTATTTTCGATGCCCGTCATCCAGGCGGTCGCAAAAACCTTGAGACAAGTGGACTACGGCCCCCTGGTCGTGGATCCGGTGATGGTTTCCACCTCTGGCCGCCGTCTGCTAAGGCAGGATGCCCTGAAGGCCCTTTATCGCGAGGTCCTCCCCCTCGCCACGGTGATTACACCCAATTTGAATGAAGCCGAGATCCTGGCCGGATGCCGCATCCGGTCCCTGAAAGACCTCCAAATGGCGTGCCGCGTGATAGCCATGCGATTTGGCACCGCCTGCGTCGCCAAGGGCGGCCATCTGACTGGAGGCAAGGTCGTGGATGTGCTCTGCACCGGCGCTGACGACCTCACCCTCTACACGGCGCCCCGCGTCCGAACCCAAGGCACCCATGGCACAGGCTGCACCTTTTCCGCCGCCCTGACGGCGGCCCTGGCCCTGGGCGAACCCCTTCACGAAGCCGTTGCCCTGGCCAAGCACTATGTGACCCGAGCACTTGAACAAGCCCGCCCCGCAGGCCGTCATCACCCCCTGAATTTTGGACCGAAAAATTATTTGCCACATCCTTAAGTTTGGGACATTATCCAGTTGGCAAATGAAGTATACCTCAGGAGGGTTCATGAAAAAGATGATGTTGACTTTAGCCGTATCGGGTTTACTGCTGGGCTCGGTCAGCCCATCGCAGGCCGTTAACGAACAGCGCGGCGGGGTCATGGGCTTTATTGCAGGCTGTTGCTTCGGCATCCGGTCCGGTGCTGCCTATAACGATGGTAAAGAAATTCACTGGCGGGAATGGGTGATGCTGATCCCGATTGCCAACTTCGTCTTTTCCATCTGGAATGGTATTGATGGCGCCAATGGCATGCAAAGAGCCGATTACGCCAAACAATATGGATCTGTTTTTTATTGAGGAGAATAACAAATAATGAAAAAAATACTTATGAGTTTGATGGTCGGCGGCATGGTGCTGGGCGCTGTGAGCCCGTCGATGGCTGTAAACGAGCAGCGCGGCGGAGTTATGGGATTCATCGCTGGGTGCTGTTTCGGCATCCGTGCCGGCGCGGCCTATAACGACGGCAAAGAGATTCACTGGCGGGAATGGGTGATGCTGATCCCATATGTCAACATTGTCTTTTCCATCTGGAATGGTATCGACGGTGCGAACGGGATGCAGACATCCGATTACGTGAAGAAATATGGCGCTACGTTTTATTAAGACGCACCTTTGTTCGACGAAAAGGATTCCGGGTATATTATCCGGAATCCTTTTTTTATTTTCTCCACTTTTGCTGAAAGCTTCCGACTCCAGCCTTTCGGAAGAGTTATTCTGTGAAGGCAACTACCCTGCCTGTGCCAGGGAAAGCCTGCGCGTTCTCTCGCAATCTCCCACGAATGAAACAGCCGTCCTTCTCCATACCTGCGCGGTGCTCCGGACCGGATCGGCTGACATTAACACCGGCCTCTCAACATTGCTCCAACTCGCCAGACAGGCCCGCGAAACTGAAATCCGGGCACAAGCGGCGAATGAGGCGGCATGGTTGCTGTTTTCTCGCGGCAATATCAGCAACGCGTGGAAGCTGGCAGAACAGGCCTTTTTGACCTCAACCAACAGTTCCATTTCCCTTTCCAGCGGAGCCTTATTAACCCGAATGACGATCCACCATCCAAAACAGGCGGCACCCTCCCTCTCTCTGGCGCTCCAGATGGCAACTTGTGCTCCTGTCTTGGCGGGAATTCCGCCCCCACCCTTCCTTCCTTGCGCGTCCAAGGATCATGGCTCCCTCCTTTCCCGTCCAGGTCAATGGATTGTGGCTTTCTACCGGTTTGCCATCCGGCCGGCCATTGGCTCACGATGTTCCCTCAGTCCTAGTTGCTCGGAATACTTCCTTCAAGCCAGTCGCAAACACAAACTGCTTGCCTTCCCGATGATCGCCGACCGTTTAGTGCGGGAGCCCAGTGTTGTCAACGCCGCCCAACACACATCACAGGTAAATGGCAAGACCCTCGTTCTGGATCCGCTGGATAACCACGACTTCTGGATGACATCACACCCATGAATACAGCTTTACCCCCCTATTCACGGGCATTGCGTGCCGGACTGCTCTTAACCCTCGGCCTCGCCCTGTCCCTCCCGGCCGCAACTCCCGAACCGGAAAACATCCGGCTCGCGGAAACACTAAGCCGTGACGGGGACCACGCAGCGTCCGCCCTGGAATTCCGCCGTCTCGCCATGGGCTCAACCTCAGCCTGTACGCGCGCGTCATTCTATTGGGCAGCTGCTTATGAATACCGGCAGGCGGGAGAAATATCCCTTGTGGAAAAAATGCTGGATCAGGCTGAAAACAACAATCCCGGCTTGTCGCAGGAAGCCCTTCTGCTACGAGGTGATAATTCAGCGGCAAATGAGGCCTGGCCTGAAGCCGAATTTTATTTTCAAGGCCTGACCAAAGGCACCCCGCCACCGGTCGCCCGCCTGGCAAGCCGGAAATTGGCGGCAATACGACTTCACCAACATAATGTCGCAGGAGCCAGGGAAGCCCTTCGTCTTTCCCCAGCCGACGAACAATCCGGTCTTCAATCCCTTGACGCCTATCGCAGAGGCAGTGATAAAAGTCCACGCATCGGGGGGCTCCTCGGACTCATTCCCGGCCTGGGCTATGCTTATTCCGGAGAATATGCCAATGCCGGCCGCTCCCTAATCCTCAACAGCCTTTTCATCTTCGGCATGGTTCAAACCGGCAAGGAAGACCAATGGGGTGCCTTTGCAGCCATCAGCTTCTTCGAGGCAACCTGGTATTCCGGCAGCATCTATGGGGGCATTGACGCGGCAACCCGGTATAATCAGACTCGTCTGGACAACTGCGCCGCCGATATCACCGGACATGGACAAGCCGTCCCTGACTATGCTCAACTGCCAATCTTAACACTTCAATTCAAGTTCTAACGATTGATCCTAAAGAAAGCCGAGGGGAACGATGATCCGATTTGAATCCGTTGCGCTGTCCCTGTTTATCGTGATAAATTCAACCATCGTGAGCCAAGCCGAAACCGTGATCGATAAACTGCTCGCAGGATATGACACCATTCAGTCCGTCACCTGCGAAGTGCGCCGTGATGCCGAGTCGGGGAACAACAAGGTTCGAGCCCTGAGCCGCGTCTTTTTTCAGAGGCCCGATAAGCTGCATGTGGACAACGTGACGCCCCTTCCTCGCCGTATTATTGCCGACGGAACGACTTTCTTCAGCTATGCGGAGGGAGACCCGAAAGGGTACTCCCGCCCCATCGGCAAACTGGAACCTGATATGCTCATCTCCTTGAGGAAGGTGCCGGGAACGGCCATGGACCACCTGCTCAGACTCAAGGGAATGGCTGAGACCAATCTGCCTCCAAACGCAGACTATCCAGTCCGGAAAGGATATGACGTCGGAAAAATGTTTGCCGTCCTTTCGCTGGATGCATCCAACCGACTGGCCCGTCTTGAATTTTTCTCATCCGCCGACCTGAAGAAGAGAACCGCACAGACCGACTACTCGAATTTTGTCGAGGCCATGCCTGGCGTATGGCTTTCCGCTCTCCACCAGAGCACGATCTGGATGGGCGGGGCCGAAAGTAAAGAGACAACGCGGTTTGACCATCTGACCATCAATCAACCTGTTTCAGAGGATCTCTTTAAAGCCACCCTGTTTTTCAAGCATATCGAGTTTGTGCCAAGCTTTGACCAGATGTATCCTTAACCCCCAGGCCCATCACCCTGACACTCACAGGACGAGTCGCGCTTCCGCTTGCTTGACTAACTATATTTAGTACTATGTACTAAATGATACATCTACCCCGCCGGCCCCTTGCCGGGCTGGCTCTTGCCTTTATCACGGGAACTGGATTGGGTCTGGCTTTCTCAACGCCACCGGTCCCTTTACTGCTCGCCTCGGGAGGGTGCCTGGCCCTTGCCCTCATCTGGACCATGCAGGCACGCTGGCAGGGGGCGCTCTGCTCGGCTGCCACTCACCTCTGTCTGCTTATTGCGGTTCTGGGTTTGGGCTGGGCCAATGCCGCCCCGGACCCCAATACCGGGAATCTTGATATCCCCTCGCTATTCACGCTACCCCGGGGCGCCAGCCTCACCGGCATCATCACGGATGAACCTGTCTGCGTCTCTAAAAAGAACGGAAAAGCCACGTGGAAATTCCCAATGGCTGTGGAGCAGGTTCGCGGAGGATGGAGCAACGACTGGCAACAGGCTTCGGGCACGGTCCGTTTCCGCCTCTTCGCAGGCCCGTCGGACCGCATTCCCGCTTATGGCGAGCGCTGGTCGTTCCGGGGTTACCTGGCCCAGGCAACGTATAAGCAGGGCCGACTCGCCGGAAAACCGGGGAGCCTATTCTTTTCCGGCAAGGCGGAAAAGGGGCGCTTTATCAACCATGACGCCGGCAACCCCCTTGTCGCGAAATGCCTGCAGGGCCGCACCTGGGCAGGGAAATTGCTGGAACGGGGACTGGCCGACCGCCCACAGCAACTCCTCATCCTCAATTCCATCCTGCTCGGCTATTACAGCCAGATCCCCCGTGACCTCTACCAGGCCTTCGCCAACACAGGCACGCTCCATGTATTTGCCATCAGCGGATCTCACGTCGTGATCTTCGCCGGTGCCGTCATCTTCATCCTCGCCGCCGCCGGTCTTTCCCGGAAATGGTGGATCCTGTTCCTCGGCCCCCTGCTGGTGATGTACATCGCCATGACCGGACTCCAGCCCAGCGCGGTCCGGGCAGGCATCATGGCGGGCATCTACTGGTTTGCCCCGCTGATCGGGCGCAAGTCCGACATCTATACCACCCTGGCCGCCTCGGCCATTCTCATCCTGGGGTTTGACCCCGAGGATCTCCTGAACATCGGGTTCATCCTCTCCTATATTGCCGTACTGGGCCTGGTGCTGTTCTGTCCTGTTTTCATGGCCCCGCTCCACCGCTGCTTCCAGCACGACCCCCTGAAACTGGAGCCCGATCCACCGTGGCAGGAAAACCTCCGAGGCGTCTGGCTGATGTTTGCGGACATGTTCTCCGTCTCCCTGGCCGCCTGGCTGGTCACCGCCCCGCTCACCGCGCTATTCTTCGGCAACTTCTCCCTCATCGGCCTGCCCGCCAACCTGCTGGTCGTCCCACTCTCCTCCCTGGTCATCATCACGGGCGTTCTCTCCCTGACCCTCGGCTCCTGCTTCCTTTTCCTCGCCGACCTCTTCAACCACGCCAACCTCGCCCTCATCATCCTCATGACCGAGTCCACCCGCTGGTTTGCCTCCATTCCCCATGGCTACCTGAAGGTGGATGTCCCGCCCCTGTGGCTGATGCTGGTGTTCTATGCGGGACTGCTTGGCGCCCGGTTCACGATCTGGGTGTATTCAGAGGAGAAGCCAGCCATTTCAATTGAAGGACAAGAATGATTTTGTGACCAAATGACAAAGCCGAGAGTTGACGAGGTGTATCCTGATGGCTACTATTATAAACAGATTCGAAGTACGGAAGACCGCAGTATTCGCGAGGTGGCTGGATGACCTGTGCGATATCCGAGCAAGAGCTCGTGTCCAAGCTAGAATAGAGCGCCTTGCGGAAGGAAACGCGGGCGATGTCAAACTCGTCGGCGAGGGAGTTTGTGAATTAAGAATCGATTATGGCCCCGGCTACAGAGTGTACTTTGTGAGACAGGGCCGCGATGTTGTCATCCTCCTGGCGGGCGGAGACAAGCGTACTCAAGATCGTGACATCAAGACAGCATTACGTCTCGCACGAAATCTGTAGGAGACAATATGAGCAAAACGAAAACAACCCGTTACGATGTAGCGGATCACCTCCGGACCCCCGAAGCAATGGCCGCCTATCTTGAGGCCTGCATTGAAGAGGCGCACGGTGATGCAGCGTTCATTGCCAAGGCACTCGGTGACATTGCCCGAGCCAAAGGCATGACCCAGGTGGCCCGGGATACCGGCCTTTCCCGCGAGAGCCTGTATAAGGCATTGTCTGGCGACCGCAGTCCCGGCTTCGACACGATACTCAAGGTAATGGGTGCACTGGGTCTTGAATTTCACACTGAAGCGGCCCACGCATGATCCAACCGGCTTAATAGCGCAGGTTGCTGAATATGCTAAAGCCCT
>CAZMSS010000166.1:0-6505 GCA_964568965.1 uncultured Verrucomicrobiota bacterium
GAGCCCATCCGGCAAAGTCCCGCTTTGCAACGTGAAAACTGGGCGGGGTGCTCCGCTGGCCAGATACTTGAAGTGATAGGGCGTTCCTGCCCTTGCGGTGGCGGGCGGTGGATTGTTGGCGAAACGGACATTGTTCAGGAACACGTCCGCAACGTTTTGGAAGGGCGGAAATTGATCATCGCGGTTCAGCAGCACAAAGACGGAAAGATGCAGATCCGGGTATCGGCAGGCGGCGGTCTTGAATCCCATCCACCGGCCCGTATGCCAGACCCGTGCATTTACCCCATTGGTGTCGGGCATGACCCCGCAGGCATAGGAGGGAAGGCCCATGCCGGCATTGGAAACAGGTTTTCCGATATTCGGTCCACTGGTATAGCGGCCCGGTGTTTCAAAGCGGGCGATCAGGTTTTGATTCGAACTGCCCAGCCGATTGGAGTAGAAGTTCTCGTGCCAGCTCACCAAATCGGCCAGCGTCGCGCTGACGCCGGTGGATCCGGTCGCGGGCGCGTTCGAGATGGTCGTGCTCCAGAGCCCCAGACTGTCGTCGTACCCATTGGGTTGGTTGGTGACCACGATGGAAAAGGAATCGTGGATATCCGAGTTAGTCATGCCAAGTTTCGAGAAGATTTCCTCGTGTGTGAATTGGCGGAGAGTTTTCCCCGAAACTCTTTCCACGATCAGGGCAAGCAGGACGTAATTCATGTTGCAGTAGACCATCGTGCTTCCAATGGGCAACTGGTTGGAGACGATCCCGCCCTTGCCTTCGGCTAATAGCCCCGCAAGCATCTCGGCAGCAGTACTCGTTTGATTGCCTGTGCCGGTATCGTAAATGGCGCTGATCATATTGAGCATGTGCTGTATTTTTACGCCGTCGAATACGGGATCCAATTCCGGGATACGGAGCCGGAGTTCATCATTGGTGGAGAGCAGCCCCTTTTCCTGGCATAAGAGCACGCACATGGCGGTAAATTGCTTGGAGCAGGAGGCGAGGTAAAACGGAGCCTCCGTGGAGTTGGGGATCGCCGCGTCAACATCGGACATCCCGTAGGCCCGCTGGAAAACAAGCTCGCCGTCCAAGGCTACTCCGACAATACCGCCGGGTGCGACGGCCTTCGCGCCAGTTGCAAAGGTGAAATAACTGTCCACGGCGTTGCTGATGGTGGCGTCGAGCTCAAGCGGTGTTGCGCCGGAGGCGGACAGAGGGGAAGCAGCCAGAAGGATCAGCGCTGCGAGGAGAGGACCGGCGTGGTGTCCGGTTTTCATGTTCCTGCCGCAGCGGTCTTGCATGTGCATGCCATATGATAACAGCACCGGCAGGCGATAGATAGGGGGGACTCGTCAAGGAATGGTTAAATTGTGAGCTCCAAGGAACACGTCTCCAGGAAAATAAAGTTATACAGATGTACTCAGCATTCTATCTTCCGGCTCCCGATGGTCCCTTCTCGAACCTGAGCTCGGGGCGGTGGCAATAGGGTTTCTTGCCGTTGCGCAGGTAGTAATCCCGGTGGTACTCCTCGCCGGGCCAGAAGGTGGTGGCGGGGGTGAGTCGCGTGACGACCTTCCAGCCCTTGGCCTTGAGTTCGCCGATGAGTTTCTCTGCCGTCTGCTTCTGTTCCGGGGAGAGGGTGAAAATCTCCGAACGGTACTGGTCGCCGACATCCGGCCCCTGCTGGTCGACCTGGGTGGGGTCATGAATCTCGAAGAAGAGGCGTGCCAGCTTCTCGAAGGAGATCCGGCGGGGGTCGAACACCACCTCCACCGCTTCAGCGTGCCCGGTTCCATGGCTGCAGACATCCTTGTAGGTCGGTTTTTCGGTTTTGCCGCCGATGTAGCCAACCGTGGTGCGGAGCACCCCGGGAGCCTTCTGCAGGTAATATTCCACGCCCCAGAAGCAACCCCCGGCAAAGATCGCCCGCTCAAAGTTCTTGGCGATATCCGCCTGCGGGACAAAGTCCATCGAGATCGAATTGACGCAGTGGCGCGTATCGCGCGCGGTCATCTTCTCGCCGGTGAAGACGTGGCCCAGGTGGGCCTCGCAGTTGGCGCACTCGATCTCGATGCGCCGGCCATCCGGGTCGGGGAGGCGTTTGACCGCGCCGGGTATCTCGGCGTCGAAGCTTGGCCAGCCGCAACCGGAGTCAAACTTATCCTCCGACCGGTAGAGCGCCGCGCCGCACCGCCTGCAGGTGTAGAGGCCTGTGGCCTTGGACTTTTCGAATCGTCCCGTGAAGGGGGCTTCGGTTCCCTTGTGGACAATGACCTGTTCCTCTTTCGGGGTTAATTTCCTCCACTCATTCATTTTGGACTCCTCCTTCGGGGCGAGGGTGGATCCCGTTTGCGCCAGCGCCATGATTGCCAGCACGAAAGCCAGAACCTTGCGATTCATATCCACCTCCTTGAGAATTGTCGGAATTATCCTTCACTCGTCAGTCCCTGTCGAGATAATCCGCGCCCCTGTTCCTCATCATTTCATACATGCCCGGGAGAAAACTTCGAGGGATCACCCGTCCTGCCCTGTATGCGGTATTGCCTGGGGGCAACGCCCATCTGTTTCTTGAATTGGATGGAGAGTTCATAGGGGGAAGGATAGCCATCAGGGGGGTGCGCCGCCCGTCCCGGTAGACGATAGATAATTTGACGATTGGTGCTGCCCATGCCAGATTACATCTTTTCTATAACACACTTACTATTGGCCTGTATGGCTATTGTTTTGATGCCGCATAACTATTGAATAGGAGACGTCATGACGACTGAAAGTTTATTTACCCGTCCGTGGGAGCAACCCGAATTGACCCATCTGAACCGTTTGCCGATGCGGTCCACCCTCGTGCCATATGAAACGACGGCACAGGCATTATCCTTTAATGCCGGAAAGAGCCCCTGGTACAAGTCTCTCAATGGATCGTGGAAGTTCCGGCTGGTAAAGAATCCGGAATCCGTGCCCGCTAATTTCTTCCAGCCGGCGGCCTCTGAATCTGCATTCGAGCCCATCGCCGTGCCGGGTAACTGGACGATGCAGGGGTACGATAAGCCGCATTACACCAATATCCAAATGCCCTGGAAAAATGATCCTCCTTTTGTGCCGCATGACGATAACCCGACGGGGCTCTACCGCAGGAAATTCACCGTTCCGAAGGAGTGGACGAATAGGCGGATCGTGCTTCACTTCGGCGGGGTCGAGAGCGTGTTGTATCTCTATGTGAACGGCCATCATGTGGGAATGAGCAAGGATTCACGCCTGCCGGCCGAATTCGATATCACGCCGTATGTCAAACCCGGCACCAATATGCTGGCGGCAATGGTCATCCGGTACTCCGATGCCTCCTACATTGAAGACCAGGATCATTGGTGGATGGCGGGGATCTATCGTGATGTCTATCTCTACTCGACGGATATCGCGTACATCAAAGACGTCTTTGCAACAGCCACCCTTGACGCGAATTACACCAACGGCATCCTGAAAATAAAGACCAAGTTGGGGTTCAAGGTGGAGCCGGAGGCGGATATGCTTGTTGAGGCGACGCTCTATCGCGGAAACAGGCCGGTCGCGTCAACTTCAGGGAGTGTCAGTGCTTCTTACCGCGTGGACAGCTATGAGCTGGCACTGGAGAAGCCCATTGCGAGGCCGGCTCCATGGTCGGCCGAGCAACCGAATTTGTATTCCCTGGTGGTAGCTCTTAAAGACAGCACAGGCAGGACTCTTGAGGTGACCGGATGCCGGGTTGGTTTCCGGACGGTCGAAGTGAAGAACCGGGAGCTGCTGATCAATGGCAAGCCTGTTCTCATAAAGGGGGTCAACCGTCACGATCATCATGACACCCTTGGCAAAACCATTCCGCGCGAAACCATGATCAAGGACATTGAGCTGCTGAAACAGTTCAACTTCAACGCGGTGCGCACGTCGCATTATCCCAATGATCCCCTCTGGTATGCCCTGTGTGACGAATACGGCATCTACATCCTGGATGAAGCCAACATCGAAGCGCACGCAAACTACCGAATTTTGTGCCATGATCCCCGGTGGTCGCAGGCGTTCTTCGAGCGGGGCCTCAACATGGTGATACGCGACAAAAACCATCCCTGTGTCATCGGCTGGTCGCTGGGGAATGAGTCGGGGTATGGTGAAAATCATGACCGGCTGGCCGACGCCATCCGCGCTTATGATCCATCGCGGTTCCTGCATAACGAGGGGGCCCTGAAGCGGAAATGGGGCCAGGGCGGTAACTCTTATGATACCAACGGCAGCCGGAGCAACGACATTATTGGTCCGATGTATCCTCACATTGATGAGCTGAAGCGGCATGCCCTTTCGGTTTCGAAAAATGAATACAGGCCGTTCATCATGTGCGAGTACTCGCATGCCATGGGCAACAGCAACGGCAACCTCAAGGAATACTGGGATCTTATCAGGAAATACCGGGGCCTGCAGGGCGGGTTTATCTGGGAGTGGATTGACCATGGCATCCTGAAAACCGATGAAAAGGGGCGCAAGTTCTGGGCGTATGGGGGGGACTTCGGGGATGAGCCCAATGATGCCAATTTCTGTCTCGACGGCATGATCTGGCCCGATCGGACGCCACACCCCGGCATGTATGAGTTCAAGAAAGTGGTGCAGCCGGTGTCCATGAAATTGAAGAACCTGCAGCTGGAAATCAGCAATGAACAGTACTTCACTGATCTCGGCTGGCTGAAGGGGGCGTGGTGCCTGAAGCTCAATGGCCGGGTAGTGCAACAGGGGGTTCTCCCCCTTCTGCGGACGGCGCCAGGCGCCTCTTCCGTAGTTACCCTGCCGGTCAAGAAGCCTGATCTTGTGCCGGGGCAGGAGCTTTTCCTGACGGTGAGCTTCCGGGCGCGCCGGAAGATGCCCTGGTGCAAAGCCGGACATGAAGTGGCGTGGGAGCAGTTCGGACTGGGGCGCAAGGGACAATCCGCAGCGCTGCCCCTCAGTGCCACGGCTCCCGAGGTAAGAGACAATCAACGCGCCGTCACGGTGTCGGCAGGCAAACTGAAGCTCGTGTTCGACAAGCGCCGGGGGGAGATTGTCTCCCTGCAGCATGACAACCGGGAACTCCTGGTGAAGGGGCCGAGGCTGAATGTCTGGCGTGCGGCCACGGACAATGACGGCATTAAAAAATGGTCGGGCCAGAAGAACAAACCGCTCGCGAAATGGCTTGCAGCGGGCCTGAACAAGCTGTCTTTTGGAAAGCCTGAGGTCACGGTGCGACGCAAGAGGAACGCCGTGTTGGTGGCGATCCGGCAGGAGGCCTGGGGAAGTTCCCGCGAAATGAGCTTTGATCAAGCTCATGAATATACGATCTCCGGAATAGGGGACGTATCGGTCAAGCATCGCGTGGTCGCCAATGCGCTCCTCCCGGAGCTGCCGCGCATCGGGGTTACGATGCAATGGGCCCCCGGGCTCGAGAAGCTCGAATGGTTTGGACGCGGCCCGCATGAGAGTTATTGCGACCGTAAGGCGGGCGCTCCTGTCGATCTCTACAAGAGCACGGTCACAGGACAGTACGTGCCGTACGGCATGCCGCAAGAGCATGGCAATAAAGTTGACGTGCGCTGGATGAGCCTGGCCGACCAACACAAGAAAGTGGTTTTTCACGCCCATAAGCTGATGGAGTGCTCGGCCAGCCACTTTACGGCCGACGATCTTTTCAACGCCTTTCACACCAATGAGTTGGAGCCGCGCCAAGAGGTGATTGTCAATATCGACTGCAAACAACGCGGTCTTGGCACAGGTAGTTGTGGCTCACAGACACTGGAACAGTACCAGGTCAAGCCGGGTACATATGAGTTTGGATATACGATTGCGGTTGAGCCTGGATCCGGCAAGGGGTGAGCCCCGTCATCCTTTGCCGAGGATGGGTTCAATCGCCGGCCATACTCCCGCCGCCATGGACTGGCGGTGTCTGCCCCGAATGGCGAGGCACGCAAGCCGCCATACTCCCAGACTCATGCTAAAGCTGTGTGGTATTGGATATTATGAGCGCTCTGCCTGCGCGTCTGGCGCTTGCGCCTGAGGACTTGGGGGCGGTACCGGGTCTAACAGGAGCGGGTCAGGCTGAGAGGCGCTGGGACTGGCGACGTCCATCCCTTGTGGTTCCTCTTCCTGCGTTACCGCCACCGGATCAGGCTGGCTCACGGTTGTCACCACTGGTTTCGCGACAGGCTCCGGTACTACCTCTGACTTTGTCGTCACGGCCACCGGCTCCTTCACCTCGGGCATCGCGGCTGGCGCCTCCGGCTCGACCGTGCGCTCCACCTCCACCACCGCTTCGGCTTCCACCGGCTCGGGTTGGCTCACCGGCGTTACGGCGGGCGCAATGGGTGGTGCTGGAGTTACCACAAGCTCAGGTATTGTCGCCGGCTCCGGTGTCACGGCCACTGGCTCCTGGGCCGCAGGTGTGGAGACGGGCGCCTCCGGTTCGACTGGGTTTGCCACTTCCAGCGCCGGATGGGTGTCCGGCTCCGGCGATACCTCTGGCTCATGCGTCAC